>JAEXPG010000213.1 GCA_023447015.1 Verrucomicrobiota bacterium | reverse complement strand
GGCGGTCGCGGGACTCGTTGTTGCGCACGGCCATGCCCCAGGCGGCGGGCTCGCCGACGATGAAGACCCGCTTCTTGCCGCGCGTGATCGCGGTGTAGAGCAGGTTGCGCTGGAGCATCATGAAGTGCGCCTTCAACAGCGGCACGATCACCACGGGGTACTCGCTGCCCTGGCTCTTGTGGATCGAGCAGGCGTAGGCGAGGGCGACGTCGCCCAGGTCGCCGCGGTCGAGGGTCTGCTTGGCGCCGTCGAAGTCGGCCTCGAGCGTGCCGGCCTCGGGGTCGACGGCGGTGACGACGGCGATGTCGCCGTTGAAGATGCCCTTGTCGTAGTTGTTGCGCAGCTGGATGAGCTTGTCGCCGGCGCGGATCTCGCCGGCGGGCGAGCGGAGCGCGGCGCCGCGGGGGTTCAACGCGGCCTGGAGCTCGCGGTTCAAGTTGCCCACGCCGGCCACGCCCTTGTGCATGGGCGCGAGGATCTGCACCTCGGCGACGGGATCGAAGTGCCGGAGTTTCTGCGGGATGACCTTGGTGCAGAGCTCGACGACGCGGGCGACGCACTCCTCGGCGGAGTTCACCGGGAGAAACAGGAGGTCGTGGTGCAGCGGGTGCGCGGCGAGATCCACGATTGTCGGCGGGAGCGTGGAGTCGCCGTTGTTCACGGCGTGGGCGGTGACGACGATCTGGCTCTGGTGCTGCTGGCGGAAGATGACGGCCAGGCGCGTGACCGGCGCGAGGCCGGAGGCGATCAGGTCCTTCAGGACGTTGCCGGCGCCGACGGAGGGGAGCTGGTCGACGTCGCCCACGAGCAGGATGTGTGCGGAGGACGGCACGGCCTGGAGCAGTGCGGCGGCGAGGCGGGTGTCGAGCATCGACGCCTCGTCGACGACGAGGAAGTCGGTCGGCAGCGGCGAGGCGGAGTCGTGGGAGAAGCCGCCCTTGGCGGCGTCGTACTTGAGGAGGCGGTGGATCGTCTGGGCGAAACCGCCAGTGGTCTCGGCGATGCGCTTGGCGGCGCGGCCGGTGGGCGCGGCGAGGTGCACGCGGACCTTCTTGGCCTTGAGGATGCCGACGAGGGCGCGGAGCGTCGCCGTCTTTCCGGTACCGGGGCCGCCAGTGAGGATGGAAACCTTCGCGGTGAGCGCGGCGCGGAGGGCGGCGGCCTGTTGCTCGGCGAACTGGATCTGCGATTTCTCCTGTGCCCAGACGAGGGCGGCATCGACCTTGATCGGCGGGAGGCCGGAGGTGCAGCGGAGCACGCGCGTGAAGGCGCCGGCGATCTTCTCCTCCGCGCGGTGGTAGAGCGGGAGCTGGATGGCCGTGGCGGCGGAGGAGGGAGCTGGAGCCTCGGATGGCGGGCGCAAAGCCCGCCCCACCGTGTCGGAGGGAGCGGAAGCCGGAGATGGCGGGCGTGAAGCCCGCCCCACCATCTCGGAAGGGGAGTGGCGGACGAGCTCGTGGGCCTCGACGAGGGCGTCGATGCGTTTGGCGAGGAGCGCCGAATCGGTCTGGAGCAGCTCGGCCGCGTAGGCCCGGAGGTCGTTCTCGCCGTAGGCGGTGTGGCCCTCCTCGGCGAGCTCGGCCAGGGCGAAGAGCAGGCCGGCGTCGAGGCGCGGCGGGGAGTCGTTGGCGAAACCGAGGTTGATCGCGATCTTGTCGGCGGTCTTGAAACCGATGCCGTCGATCTCGCGGGCGACGCGGTAGGGCTCGGCGAGCAGGATCTGTTTCGCCTGCGGGCCGTAGCGGCCGACCAGCTTCACGCATTGCGAAGGGGTGACGCCGTAGGTCTGGAGAAAAATGAGGATCTCGCGGAGGGCGCGCTGGTCCTCCCAGGACTTCTTGATCGCGGTGGCGCGCGTCGGGCCGATGCCCTCGACTTCGCGCAGGCGGGCGGACTCGTCGCTGATGACGCGCAGGGTGTCGGCGCCGAAGCGGTCGACGATCTTGTTGGCGTAGGTCTTGCCGATGCCCGGCACGAGGCCGCTGCCGAGGTACTTGCGGATGCCGTAGACGCTGGCCGGGAGCTCGGAGCGCCAGGCCTGGATCTTGAATTGCGCGCCGTGCTGAGGGTGGTGCACCCATTCGCCGTCGAGCGAGAGTGTCTCGCCGCACTGCACGCCCGGGAGGACTCCGACGACGGTGACGAGCGCGGAGTCGGCGGCCCGAGCCGCGCGTTGGGCCGAGCGGGCTGCGGGCGTGGCGGCGGGCCTGGTTTTCGCGGCGGGTGGCGGCGGTTCCGCGGCGTCGGGGCGGAGCTCGGCGATGGTGTAGCTGTTCTCCTCGTTGAGGAAAACGATGCGCTCGAGCACGCCGCGCAGGGCGGAGGAACTGGAGGTCGGAACGGCCACGCTGGGCCTCCAGAGACACGCTTTCGGGCAGGTTGGCAACAGCAGGGGCGGGCGGCCCCAGACTTCGGCGGGCGGCCCGCATCCGGATGGTGGAGTCCCGCGGTCGAGTCGGGGAAGCGCGGAGCCAGTCGGACTCGGTGCCGTGCGGTTGGGTGTCTGGCCGGTTCACGACGCTCGCCGTTATTCATAGACGCTTTCCAGGAAGTGCCTTGCAGGATGCGGGACGGACGGCTATCCGATCCGGCCTGTGCCCACGTCTTGGGCGGACAACGCCGAGATGGCGGACGATCCGGTCCGGGACGCGAGGCGCGTTGCAACCACCCTTACTCCATGAACAAATTCGGTGCTCTTCTCGTGTCCCTCAACTGCCTCGCCGGTGCGGCGATGGCGCAGACCGCTGCGGCGCCGGCCGCCGCTCCGACTCCGGCTCCCGCTCCGGTGGTCGCCGCGCCGACGGCGGCCCAGATCGCGCTCGCGCAGGAGGCGATCAAGGCGATGGGCGCCGACCGGCAGATCGAAGCGATGGCCGGCCAGCTCAAGCAGATGGCCGCGGCGCAGGGCGGCACGCTCGCCCCGGCCAATGCCACGGCGGAGCAGAAGGCCGCGGTCGCCACGATGCAGGCTTCGATCCAGGAACTGGCGACCGACTCGACCAAGCGCATGCTGACGGCGCTCGCGACCGGTTTTGCCGAGGTCTTCACGGAGGCCGAACTGACGGCGATCAAGGGCTTCTTCAACTCGCCCGAAGGCCAGGGCTTCAAGGCCAAGCAGCCGCAGCTTTCGATGAAGATCGGCCCGCAGATGCAGCAGCTCAACGATGAGCTGCGCCAGAAGGTCGGCGCGATCATGCAGAAGGCGCAGCAGGCGGCGGCTCCGGCGCCCGCAGTCGCCCCGGCTCCGGCGGCGACGGCGACGACGCCCCCCATCGAGGTTCCGCCCGCTCCTCCCGCTCCGGCGAAGTGAGGATAGACCGTTTTTGCGAGAAGGCCGGGTGGCGCGAGCCCCCGGCCTTTTTCATGCGTGGCGGTCGCGCGTGGCGCGGGTGGAGGAGCGCGGGTCGCCAGTGGGAACGTGCCCGACGGCCGTGTCCGATGTCGCCCCTGTGAGGCCCTCGCTAAGGCTTGAGTTTCTTCAACGCCTCGGCCGCGGGCTTGAGTCCGGGGTCGAGCTGGAGCGCGGCCGCGTAGGCGGCGCGGGCCCCGGCGTTGTCCCCCCGTCGGGCAAGGATGTCGCCGAGCCGGAACTGGGCGTGGGCGTTGCTCGGCTGGTCGGCGGGATGGGCCGGCTGCGCGAGGTAGCGGCGCAGGGCGGCCTCGCCGTCGCCGAGCCGCTGGCCCGACAAGGCGGCGACGCGGCCGAGCTGATAGAGCGCGGCAAAGTGGTCGGGCTCGCGGGCGAGGATTCCGTCGAAGGCGGCGAAGGCCTCGGGGTAGCGCGCCTGGTCGGCGAACAGCAGGCCGAGCGCGGCGAGCGGCTCGGTGGCATCGGCGCGGAGCTCGAGGGCGGCGCGGAACGAGGTCTCGGCGTCGGCCCAGTGTTTCGCGCGGGCGTGGATTGCTCCGGTGGTGAGCGCGCCGGCGTAGGGGTCGCGTTTCGCGATCTCGGCGGCCTGGGCGAGCGCCTTGTCGAGCCCGCCGCCGGCGATGGCGGGCGCCTGTTCGTAGTACTCGATCAGACCGTGCCGGTACTCGAGGTTGTCGGGGGCGAGCGCGACGGCTTTCTCGAGGGCGGAGCGGCATTTCCGGGCGAGCCCGAGCTGTTGGAAGATTCCGGCCTTGGCGGCGAGTTTGCCGTAGGCCTCGCCCAGGTCGGCCCAGTAGAGGGCCTCGGTCGGGGCGAGCTGGGTGCAGCGCTCGTAGCGCTCGGCGACGGTGCTCCAGTCGCCGCGCCGTTTGGCGAGGCGGCCGAGGTGGTAGGCGGCCTCGTGGCTGGCCGGATCGGCGGCGAGGACGCGCTCGAACGCCGCCTGGGCTTCGGTGTCGCGGCGGGCCTCGAAGTGTTCGCGGGCGACCGCGAGCGACGGGGCGGCGACGGAAGCGACCGGATCGGCGCGCAACGGGAGGAGCGGGAGAAGGGCGAACAGGAGCAGGCTGGACCGGCGCATGCGGCGATGAGAGCCCAGGTGCGGCGGGGGTGGAAAGCTCGAAACGGACCAGCGGCGGATACGCGTGCCCGACGGCGGCGCGACCGGAGCGAACGGGGCGACTGAACAGGGGTCGGCCGGTCGTACGTGCGAACAGTCTGTCACCGTGGGGCTGAGACAGGACGGCTCAGCGGCTGGCGAAGGTCGGGCTGAAACGTTGGGCCTGCGCCGAGGGTTCCTTGGCGTAGATGATGCCGAAGACGCGGCCCTGGAAATTCTTCCGGGTGATGTAGACCTCGTCCATGCGGCCGTTGTTGTCGCCCTTGGACCAGAACTTGTCGCCGCGCTTCTCAAGGATGCGGTGGACGACCGGCATGCCGAAACGGGGGTGCTTGTAGGTGACGATGTCGCCGACCTTGAGGTCGTCGAAGTTGGCGGCCTCGGTGAGGAGGATCGCGCGCTCGTCGAAGACCGGCTTCATGCTGCCGGTCGGCATGACGGTGAGGAGATTGGAGCCCTTGACCAGGAAGCGGGCGGCGGTGGCGATCTTCATCGCGCTGTTCCAGTCCAGCGCGGAGGTGGGGGCGATGCCCATGCCCTGGCCGGCGGAACCGTCGCTGCTGGCGAGCGCCACGGTCTGCTGCACAGCGGAGATGTCGGTCTGGAGGGCGACGGTGCGGGCCTCGAGTTCCTGGATCTTGGTGTCGCGCTCGGCGACGGCGGCCCGGAGCGTGGCGACCTCGGCGCGGAGGGCGGCGAGTTCCTTCTCGGCGTCGGTCTCGGCACGGACCGCGGCCGGCAGCAGCATGCTGCCGAGAGCGGCGAGGGCCAGAAGACTGAGGCTGCGGAATCGCATCTGCCCCTGTTTTCGTACCCTTGTTTTACCTCTGCAGTCTCCCGGCCCAAAATGAGGGCGTGGGGGTGGGGTGCTGGGCCGTCAAAAGACTGTAACTGGGGTGTTCGCCCGGCCCTCGCCCTACGACGCTGTGGACGGGCGATTTTTCACTCGTGGGAAACAGGGCTTTTACGCGCTGGGGGGCGCGTGGCGGGGGGGCGGAACGGCCACTCCGCCCGTGGTGGACCGAGGCGGGGCCTGGCGGTCGGTGGTGTGCCGCCGGCGCGGCGAGGCTCGGCGGATCCGCGGTCGCGCGCGGGAAGCGGCAGGTACGGCGGGGGCGGACGACGGATGTCGGGCTGTCGGCCGGGACGGGCAACAGACGGGTGCGCGGTTGCGGAC
>JAEXPG010000447.1 GCA_023447015.1 Verrucomicrobiota bacterium | reverse complement strand
GCACCCGCCTGCGCGGCCTGAACCTCGGCGGCTGGTTCAGCCAGATCGACGACCTGTATGCGAAGGACCCCGACCGCAATCCCGGGCTGCACCCGCACCTGCGCACCTTTCTCGCGCCGACCGACCTCACGCAGATCCGCCGGTGGGGATTCAACCACATCCGCATCCCCGTCGACTACTACAGCACCTTCGATCGCGAGACCCTGGTGCCCGACCAGACGGCGCTCGCGCTCCTCGGCCAGGCCATCGCCCTCGCCACCACGCTCGGCCTCGGGGTCATCCTCGACCTCCACCGCTGCCCCGGGCACGACTTCTTCAGCGGCACCCAGCGCGAGCAGGCGTTCTTCACAGACCCCGCCTGCCGCCGCTCGGCGCTGCGCGTCTGGGCCGAGCTCGCCGAGCGCTTCGGCGACAACCCGCTCGTCGCGCTCGAGATCCTCAACGAACCCGTCGCCCCCGACGCCGCGACCTGGAACACCGTGAAGGGCGAGTTCTGCGCGCACCTCCGCCGCCTCGCCCCGCGCAGCACCATCGTCGTCGGCTCCAACCGCTGGAACAGCGCCGCCGAATTCGCCGCGCTCACCCCGGTCGACGACGACAACATCCTCTACAGTTTCCATTGCTACACGCCGCTGCTGTTCACCCATCAGCGCGCCCCGTGGATGACCGACTATCCCCCGGTCCGGGAACAGCGCACCTGGCCCGCCGACTTCGGGGCCGATCCCGGCCTCCCCACGCGCCTGCACTACGAATACGGCCGCTGGGACCGCGAGCGCCTCCGCGCCGCCCTCGCCGCCCCGATCGCCTTCCGCGAACGCCACGGCGTGCCCGTCGCCTGCAACGAATTCGGCGTCTACGCCCCGGCCCCGCTCGACGACCGGCTTCGCTACCTCGGCGACCTCCTGGAGATCTTCCGCGACGCCGACATCGGCTGGTCCTATTGGAACTACAAGAACCTCGACTTCGGGCTCATCTCCAACGGGGAGAAGCTCCACGAGGCGCTCCCGCAGTACGCCAATCCCGACCGACTCGACCACGCGGCCCTCCGGCTGCTCCAATCGGCCTGAGCAAACGGGTCGATCAAGCGCCCAACCGGCAACGAGCGGGCAACGGCCCACGGGCCGAGGTCCTGCACCAGCGGAAACCAAAGGCCCAACCGAGGTACCGCACAGCTCAGCGGCTTGCCGAGAACTCCGCGGCCGGGAGCCGGGCACATCCGGCCTGTCGCTCGCGTTGCGGCCAACTGCCGCCGCAAGACCGAGCAGGAACACGCCCGCACGACAGAACCGGCGCCCCGGCACGGCAGCGGCGGCAGAGCCAGCGTCACCGCTCCGCCCGGCGACATCCCCCAGCGCGCACGCTCGCTCCTCGCCTCCTTTACCATTTTTCGCCACCTCCACCCTTGCGGGTTGCCGCACGAGGAGGCCCTCTGGTGACGGTCCTTTCCCACCCAGCGGCCCATGCTTCGCGAAGCCATCCTGCCATGAGATCTCCGAGCTTCATCATCCGTACGGCAATCACCGTCGGACTCCTCGCCCTCGCCTCCGCCAGTTCGGCCCAGACTCCGTTCAACGCCACGATCCAGAACGAGAGCGGGGCCCTCGTCCTCCACTGGCCCAGCCAGACCGGGCAGCGCTACACCATCGAAGCCTCGCCCGACCTCACCACTTGGACCGCCCTCCCCGGCACCCTCGCCGGCACCGGTGCGGAACTGACGTCCGTCGTGCGCGCCGCCGGCGCCGTCGATCCGGCGCGGCAGTTCTGGCGCGTCGTCGCTGCGCCCACCGCGGGCATCTCCGTCGTTCCCTCGACCCCGGTCTTCACCAGCACGCTCGCCACCGTCACGCCGCAGGTGAACGTGTCCTACCACTGGACCATCTCCGGCGGCGACCTCACCGAACCCGACGGCGCCGCGCTGATCCACTTCGCCGCCAGCGCCGCCGGCACCGTCACCCTCACCTGCACGATCACCGACAACGCCACCCAGGCCGTCGTCGCCACCTACACCGCCCAGGTCACCGCCACCAACGCGCCGGTCACGCCGGTCGTCGTCGCCCCGGGCTTCGCGACCACCGGCCAGAGCGGGCTCGCCGCTCGCGTCGACACCCAGGCCGGCGCGACCTACGCCTGGACCATCTCCGGCGGCACCATCACCGCCGGCGCGACCACCAATGCGGTGACCTTCACCGCCGGTTCGCCGGGGTCGTTGACGCTCGCCTGCGCTGTCACCCGTGCCGGAGTCGCCAGCACCTCACTACCCGCCACCGTCCACGTTCTCGCCTCCGGCGCCCCCGCGTGGGAGACGCCGCTGGCCGAAAGCAGCCTGCCTCCCCTGCAGGTGAACCTCGCCTCCGGCGGCGACCGCCAATGGGTCTTCGCCAACATGCTGCGTGCCGGCGAGGCGTGGATTTTCAAGGACAACGCCTCCGCCGCCGAGGCGCAGGAGCTGGCCAACGCCGTCCAGGTCGATTCCGGCGGCTGGCCGCTCGCCCTGCCCGCCGGCACCCGGATGGAGCTGCTCACCGGCTACCGCACCAGCGACGAGACCTTCCTCCACGGCGTGTTCGTCCTCACGTGGGAGGGCTCCGGCAACGTCGAGCTCATGTCCAGCCGCAACGACGGACACGACGAGGTCGTGCTCCTCAACGACCAGGCCAACGGCCGCTTCATCCGCGTCATCAAGGACCCGACCAAGGCCGCGCCGATCGTCTTCATCAACTCCTCCAACCCGGCCAACCCCGTGCGCAACATGCGACTCTGGGCCCCCGCCTACGACGGCGCCGGCCTCGACCTCACGCCCACCTCCGACCTCGCGCCCGGCCACATCGCCGGCAGCCTCGAGCCCCTGCCCGGCACCCCTGAGCCGATGTGGCACCCGCGTTTCCTCCAACATCTCACCGAGGCGCAGAACTACGGCGTACTGCGCTTCATGGGGTGGCAGCAGATCAACCTCATGAACTGGGACCGCGAGGTCCTCGAATGGAGCGACCGCGGTTCGCCGGACTACTGCTTCGGATCGCTCAGCACGATCGACCGCACCTACAACCGCTACGCCATCGCCGCCTACCGCCAGCGCCTCGGTCAGCCGTTCGAGTGGATGATCGACCTGTGCAACCTCACCGGGAAGGACCTGTGGATCCAGGTGCCGCACATCGCCTCGCCCGACCTGATCCGCCGCCTCGCCGACCTCTGCGCCGACCGCCTCAACCCGAACCTCCGTGTCTGGTTCGAGTTCTCCAACGAGATCTGGAACGGCTACGGCCCCTACGTCCCGCAGCTCAACGCCTCGCAGCTGGCCGCCGCCATCCACTTCGGCGTGCCCTTCGCCGCCGTCACCGACGCGCAACGCGCCTGGGGCTCCGGCCACCTCCAAGGGCTCGCGTTGAAGACCTTCGAGGACCAGTGGCGCGCCCGCGGCATGGCGGACAGCCGGCTGATCAACGTCGTGGCCAGCTTCGTCGGTAGCTCCGCCTACAGCGACCAGGCCCTCGCCGCCGCCAAGGAGATCGACCCGCACCTGCCCGAGGTCCTCGCCGTCACCAACTACTTCGGCTACGGCACCCAGGGCGACATCTTCACTGCGCACAACTTCGGTACCAATCCCGGCGTCTGGCCCGCGTCGCTCTTCGCGAAGACCAAGGAGATCGTCAGCCGCAACCTCTACTCCACCATCGGGTCCTGGGCGGCCAGCGCCGCCTCCGCCCACGCGGCCGGCGTCCCGCTCGTCGCCTACGAGGGCGGCCAGCACATGCTTCCGATGGGCTACGGCGACTGGAACAACCCCGTCCACGTCGACTTCATGCAGTTCATGTACGCCTTCCAGCGCAGCCCCCAGATCAAGGAACTCTACCTCGAGCACTACGCGCTCTGGAGCGCGATGGGCGGCCGCACCGTCAGCCTCTTCGTCGACACCAGCGGCATGAGCTTCTGGGGCTATTGGGGCGCCAAGGAGATCCTCACCCAGACCCGCGCCGAGGCGCCGAAATGGGACGCTTTCGTCACCTGGGGCGACCTCCAGGCCGGCGTGCGCGCGCCCTCCGAGCCGATCGGCACGCGCCCCGTGCTGCCGACGCTCAATCTCCGGGCCGAGGCCCAGACGGCCTTCGCGCAAGACATCGCCACCACCGGCGGCGAGGGCAACGTCCAGCTCCTCGTCGTCGGCGGCTCGCTGCCGCCCGGCCTCACGCTCACCCAGTCGACCTCGGGCACCGCCCGCCTCGCCGGCACGCCGACCACCGACGGCGTCTACCGTTTCATCCTCCGCGCGCTCGACGTCGACAAGGACCCCGACTTCAAGTCCTACACGATGACGGTCGACCCGGCCGGTTCCATCTCCAACGCGCTCGTCACCTTCCGCGGTCTCGATCTTCCGGCGACAATCCCCAACAACGGCTGGATCGCCCGCTACAACTGCGCCCGCGCCGAGACGGTCGTGCAGAACGCCACCACCGGCACCACGCGCCGCTACATCCCCTTCTCCCTCGCCGACGGCTCCGCGCTCTTCCGCGCGGAGGGACTCGAGGTGCCCGGCACGCCCAACGTCCTCGCACCCACCAGCCCGCTCACGATGTACGGCGGCTGGTCGCTCTCCGCCGGCACCTACGACAACGGCACGACCTCCGCCACGCACGCCGTCAGCACCTTCACCGGCCTGCGCGACCACCAGTGGTGCAGCTGGTCGGGCGACTCCACGCCGGGGCCGACCGACTTCGACGCCCTCCTGCTCTGGCGAGACATCCAGTTCAACGCCCTGGGCGGCTCCGGCTCCTATTCGTTCGGCGACGATCCCTCCAACGCGCTCCTGCGCGTCGACCTCACGGCGCTCAACGAGTACGGGCGCAACGAGATCCGCTTCGTCGTCCGCGACGGCGGCACCTACTACCTTTCCGAGGCCGCGTACACGTCGCCGTACCTCGGCGACGGATACTTCCAGCTCGCGAACTTCAACGGTTCGTCCGAGCCCGGCCGCCGCTGGGCGGTGTTCACCCCCACCGCCGACAACTTCGCCATCCCTGCCGCCGCCTCGCTCACCTTCGCCGCGCACACCTTCACCAACGTGCAGGCGGTCGGCCTCGCCTACCACGGCCACCGCGACGGCTGGCACTACTCGTTCAACTTCTCCCGCTTCCTCGCCCTCGGCCGGCGGAATCCTTGAGCCTCACGTGCTGAATACGCAGGTAGGGACGGCGCTCCGCGCCGTCCGTTCCCTCGGCGGGCCGAGCGGCTTCACCTGCTCATCCATGGGGAGACTGCGACCACCAACTGGCTCTTCTGGTCTCCTGCCGCGCTCCGCAGCCCGCGCCGACGAGCCTCAGGGCAGCTTCACGATCCCGTGCTGGATCGCGTTGATCGCCGCGGCGGTGCGGTCCTGCACGCCCAGCTTCAGGAAGAGGGTCTTCAGGTGGCTCTTCACGGTGTCCTCCGCGATCGACAGATCCGAGGCGATCTCCTTGTTGCTGCGCCCCTTCACGAGCAGTTGCAGCACCTCGACCTCTCGCAAAGTCAGCTCCGGCCGCCGGCGCCGCTCCGCCAACCGGTCCGCGATTGCAGACGGCAACCGCTCCTTGCCCGCGTGCACCGCCCGAATCATCCCGACGATCTCCGCCTTCGACATGTCCTTCATCAGGTACGATTTCGCCCCCGACTGGATCGCGCGGTAGATGTCCTCGTCCGAGTCGTAGGTGGTCACCACGATCACCCGCGCCGCCGGATCCTCCTGCCGGATCGCCAGGATCGCCTCCACGCCGCTCAGGCCCGGCAACCGCAGATCCATCAGCACCACATCCGGTTTCTCCCGCCGGTAGAGTTCGACCGCCTCGCGCCCGTCGCCGCATTGCGCGCTCACCCGCAGATCCGCCTGGTCGGCGAGCAGCGATACCAGTCCCGCGCGGAACGCGGGATGGTCGTCGACGATCAGGAGGCGGATGACCTGCGAAGGCATGAGTGATGGAGGCGGAGAGAAGATGTGGTCGCGCGAGCGGAGTCGATCGTCGGGCAGGGCCGCGGTCAATCCGGCGTCGGTGCGCTCAGCGCGATGCGCGTCCCCTCTCCCGGCGCGCTCCGGATCTCCAGTCGTGCGCCGAGCTGCGACGCGCGCTCCCGCATGCCGACGAGTCCGAACCGGCCCGCGCCGGCCCCGGCCGTGCCGGGATCGAAGCCGACCCCGTCGTCGGCCACGACCAGCTCCACCGCGCGGTCGCCGAAGGCCAGCGCCACCTCGATCCGCCTCGCGGTCGCGTGCCGCACAGCGTTGGTGATCGCCTCCTGGCCGATCCGGAGCAGCTCGTTCTCCGTCTGCGGCGCCAGCCGCCGGCGCTCGCCCGCCACGCGGAACTCCGCGGCCGCCGGGGTGCCGGCAGTGAGCTGCCGCAGCACACCCTCCAGCGCTCCGGCAAGATCGTGGGTCTCGAGCGTCTGCGAGCGCATGTTCCAGATGGCGGCGCGCGCCTCTGTGAGATTCTCCCGCACCAGACCGTGGGCCGCCGCGAGAAAAGGCTCCACCGCCGCCCGGTCGCCGGGCGCGTTCTTCGCCAGTTCGAGCTGCATCGACACCGCGGCCAGCCCCTGCGCCAGCGTGTCGTGGATCTCGCGGGCGACACGGTTGCGCTCCGCGAGGATGGCGGAGAACTCGGCCTCCGCCTTCACCCGCCGCAGCGCCTGCTCCTGCAGCCGCCGCCGCGCCGCGAGGAACACGCCGGCCGCGGCGGCCAGCGACACCGCCGTCGCGATCCCCAACCCCCAGAACAGCCGTTGCCGGTTCCACCACGGCGGCGGTTGCAGCACCGCCAGATCGGCGGTCGTGCGCAGCCGCAGCTCGATGGCGCGCGGTTCCAGCAGCCCGCTCGGCGGCGCTGCCTCGCTCAACGGCACCGCGCAGATCCCGGTCGCCCGCACGATGCTCCCCGCCGTCCAGGCCGCCGGCAGCCGCTCGGCCGGGCCCAGTTCCAGCGAGGCCGGCACGAGCTCCCCCTGCCAGTCGAGCAGCAGCGTCGCGCCCTCCGGCGTGCGCCGCGCCTCGACCACCCGGCCCTCGAGCGCGAGCAGGTCCGCGTCGTGGGCGATCGCCGCGCGCATGTCCGCCGGCCGCCCCGGCTCCGGCGCCGCCCCGGCCGCGCTCCGGCGGTACACCGCATCCTCCATCCCCGGGGTGTAGCTCCCCTGTGTCGGAAACCCAACGACATCCACCCGGTCGCCCGGGGCCAGCGCCTCGCCCGGCCCGGCCACCACCCGCAGCCCGTGGTCGCCGTCGCGGATCCAGAGCCAGCCGCACGGCGCGCGATGGAGGACCACGCCCCGCACATGCAGCCGGTGCCCGACCCGCCCGTGCCGCTCGAACTGCAACAGGCTCTTCACCGGGCGCACCGGCAGATCGAACGGCGCCGCCGGCGCCGCCACGCAGGTGGTGATCGGCACCCCGGCCGGCACGAACAGCTGCGCGCGGACAAACTGCCGGCTCACGTTGTGCTGGTTGAAGAACAGGCCGTCGACCAACACCTCCGCATCGACCAGGCGCGCGGGCTCCTCCTCGCTGTCCACATGCACGGCGAGCAGCTGCCCGCCGAGCGCGAGCGTCAGCCGCCAGCGCCCGGCCCAGGTGGAGGTCGGTTCGCACCGCCGCACGATGCCGCGCACCCGCACCCACTGCGCATCGAACTGGCCGGCCTGGAGCTGTTCGGCCGTGAGCTCGCGCGGCACGGGCAGTGCGCCCAGACCGGTCTTGCGCCCGGCGGTCAGGTACAGCAGCGGGGCGAAGCCGCCCGCGCCCGTGCGGCCCTCGACCTCCACGCGGTCGCCGCGCCGAAAACGGGCCTCCGGCTGGTCGTCCGACCGCACATAGAGGTACTCGCTCGAATCCCAGAGCACGAACGCCCGACCGACCGGCGGCGCATCGCCCACCACCACCCCGCTCAATCGCACCGGCAGCGCCCGCGCGGCGTCCGCCTCCGACAGCGCGAGCACCTGCGC
>JAEXPG010000101.1 GCA_023447015.1 Verrucomicrobiota bacterium | reverse complement strand
TGCGGCTGCGTCGCCCCGGCTACCGGTTCCTCGCCGAGTCGGGCGTCCTGCAACTTCTAGGACTGCTCGTCCGCGAGATCCCCTCGACCTTGGGCGCCGCCCCGCGCGAGCTCGCCGAGGGCGAGTCGGACGAGGCGCTGGGCCGCCGCCTCGAGCGGATTGTCGCCCACATCGAAGCGCACAGCGCGGAGCCACTCACCAGCGCAGGCCTGGCCGCGTCCGAGGACGTCTCCGTCAGCTACCTCGCGCGGCTCTTCAAGGAACGGCTGGGCACAACCTTCGGTGGCTATCTGCGGCAGGTACGCGTGCGCCAGTCGCTGCCCCACCTTGCCGCCGGCAAGGTCTCGGTGCTCGACCTCGCGCTCGCGTGCGGCTTCCCGAACGTGAAGAGCTACAACGAAGCGTTCCAACGCCAGTTCCGCACCACCCCGACCGAATGGCGACGCGCCCAAGGCGGCATGTTCGTCGCCGGCCTGGGAGAGAGCGGATACGGCGTGGCCGACTCCGGGCTCGCCTACCACCTGCTCCAGCGCCACCTGCCACCGTCGAGCCCGCTCCGCAGCACATGAACCTCCGGCACCTACAACGCGCCCCGTTCCGGCTCGGCGCCGCCGAACTCGCCTGGGTGGGAAACACCTTCGCCCGCCTGACCGCGCGCGAGCGCCTCGCCCAACTGCTCGTGCCGCTCGCGGTCGACACCAGCGCGGACAACCTCGAGCGCTTCGCGGCGCTGGGCGTGGGCGGCCTTTTCCGCGCCGCCACCCGCCCGCCAGCGCAGATGCGCGAGGAAGCGCAAAGCCTGCGCGCCGCCTGCGCCGTGCCGCCGCTGCTCTGCGCTGACCTTGAGTTCGGCGAACTCGGCGCGATCGGCGGCGCCGAAGGCACCGCGTTTCCCAATCCGCTGGCCGCCTCCGCCGCCGGTCTCGACGCCGTCGCACGGATGGCGACCGTCGCGGCCGACGAGGGTCGCGCGGCCGGCTTCAACTGGTCGCTCACGCCGGTGGCCGACCTCGATTTCGATCGGAACAACCCCGTGGTCAGCACCCGCGCCTTCGGCGACGATCCGCGCCACGTCGCCCGCTGCGTGGTCCGCTACATCGAGACGCTCCAGCGCCGGGGCGTGGCCGCCTGCGCGAAGCACTGGCCGGGCGACGGCGCGGGCGACCTCGACCAGCACAACACCACCGCGATCAATCCGCTCCCGCTGGCCGCGTGGGAGCGCACCTACGGACACGTCTTCCGCGCGGCGATCCGCGCCGGCGTGCTGTCCATGATGAGCGGACACATCGCGCTGCCCGGCCGCCAGGGCGCGGGGCGCACACCCGCCACTCTTTCCCGTCAGCTCAATCTCCGCCTGCTGCGCGAGGAGCTCGGTTTCAACGGCGTGATCCTCTCCGATGCGAGTTCGATGGCCGGACTCACCACCCAAGCCCCGCGCGAGGAGCTGGTGCCGCAGGTGATCGCCAACGGTTGCGACCTGCTGCTCTTCCCGGTGGATCCCGAGGTCGACCTCGATTATCTCGTGCGCGCGGTCGCCGCGAAACGGTTGCCAGCCGAACGGGTCGACGAGGCGGTGTTGCGCGTCCTCGCCCTCAAAGCCGCCCTGGGCCTGCCGCACCAGAACCGCGCACCGCGCCCGCTCTCGCGCGCCGCCCGCGACCGGCACCGCCGGTGGGCCGAGGATACGGCGCAGGCCGCGGTCACGCTCGTGCGCGACGATGCAGCCCTGTTCCCGTTGGATCCACGCCGCCACCACCGGCTGCTGCTCATCGAACCGCAGCGGCGCACCGGATGGACCGGTGCCCTGCCACCGTTGCAGATCGAGTGGGGACTGCGCGCGGCGGGCTTCACCGTGGAGCGCTACGCCGAGCCCGCCGACATCAGTCGCGAGCGCTTCGATGCCGCGCTCTGGATCACCGCGGACGAAGCCGGCGTCGGGAAACAGTCGCTCCGCGTCCCCTGGTCCGAGCTGCTCGGGCCATTTCCGCAGAGCATGGCGCGCACGTGGCCGGAACTGCCCACGGTTTTCATCTCGCTGGGACACCCCTGGCAGGTGCGCGAGCTCGCCGGCTGCCCGGTCGTGATCAACGCCTACTCGCCGGTCCCGGCCGTGCAGCAGGCCGTGGTGCGGGCCCTGCTCGGCCGCGCTCCATTCCGCGGCGTCAGTCCGGTGCGCTTGCAGGCGTAGACGAGCGCATCGGTTCTCCCGGAGGGGAGTCCGTCACCTTGGGCGGACTGCAACGGCCTTCTGCGCCCCATCCCCGCCAGCGCGAAACTCCGAGGGCGGCACGCCGCTCCAGCGTTTGAAGGCGGCGGAGAAGGCGTAGATCCCGGAGAAGCCGACCTGCTGCGCGACCACTTCGAGCTTCGCCGAGGTCGAGCGCAGCAGCATGCACGCGCGCCGCATGCGCAGATGCGTGAGGTGCTCCATCGGGCTGCGCTGGAAGAATCGCCGGCAGAGACGCCGCAGGTGCTCCTCGCTCGTGGCGGCCGCCCGCGCCAGTTCCCGTCCGCTCCAGTCGCGGGCGAGGTCGCCCTCCACCTGCTCCCAGAGCCGCCACAGCCGCGCATCGACCGGCTCGGAGCCCGCCAGCCGGCGCGCCTGGGTCTCGACGACCGACACCAGCGACTGCATGAGGGCCGGTTCACGCGCGCCCGCGGCCTCGCGCGTCAGCATCTGCAGGGCGGCGACGAAATCCCCGGCCTCGGCCTCGACCAAACGCGCCCGGGTGCCGCCGATCACCGGGGGACCGGACCGGTCGGCGAAAAACACCCACGCGATCCGCCACGGCCCACGCCCCGCGACCTCGAACGCATGGAGCACGTTCACCGGCGCCAGCAGCACCTGCCCCGCGCGCCAGTCCACCTCCACGCCGTCGATCAGGACTCGTCCCCGCCCGCCGAAGCAGGCGACCACATGGCTGCCGGGCGAATGGGGCCGGATCATCCGGTACGGCGGCCGCAGCTCCCCATGGCCCACCCAGACCAGGCGCGCGGCACGCAACTGCGGCACATGGTCGCGGTCGAGCACCCACTCGCGACAGCGCGGGCCGATGAGGTGGGTTTCACGTAAATGCGCGGGGACCGGCAGCATTGGCAAATTGGCGGGCCGGTGATCTACTGGCCCCCGTCCATCCCCGGCAACCCTTCGTTCCCCTCCCGCCCCATGAAAAGCATCCCAATGGCTCTCGCCCTCGGCCTGGCCGTCCCGGCCTTCGCCGCTCCGGCCCCCGCCCCCGTCGTGCAACTCGACCCCGCCGCCACCTCGGCCCCGATCAATCCGTTCATCTACGGCCAGTTCGTCGAACATCTCGGCCGCTGCATCTTCGGCGGCATCTGGGCCGAGATGCTTGAGGACCGGAAATTCTACTACCCCATCACCGCGGAGTTCGGACCGTACCGCGGACTCAAGCCCACCGCCGGCACCTCCGACTTCAACGTCGGCAACCTGCAGCAGTCGGACTTCCCCGCGCTCGTTGCCTCCCCATGGGAAATCGTCGGCACGCCCGCCGGTGTCGAGATGACCAGGGAGAAGGCGTTCGTCGGCGACCACTCGCCGCGCCTCCGCGCCGGGCACGGCATCCGCCACCACAAGCTCGGCGTCGTCGCCGGTCTCGACTACGTCGGCTATGTCTGGGCCCGGCCCACCGGCGACCAGCCCACCACCGTCGAGGTCGTGCTCGCCTGGGGCGACAGCCCCGCCGAGCGCGCGACCCAGCGGCTCACCTTCGCGCCCGGCGACTACAGCCGGCAGCCCTTCACCCTCCGCGCCCTCGGGCGCACCGACAACGCCCGCCTGGAACTCCACATCCAGGGCGCCGACGCCCTCCTCGGCACCGTCTCGCTCATGCCGGGCGACAACGTCAACGGCATGCGCCGCGACACCCTCGCCCTCCTCAAGCAGCTCGGCGGCACGATCTACCGTTGGCCCGGCGGCAACTTCGTCAGCGGCTACGACTGGCGCGACGGCATCGGCGACCGCGACCGCCGCCCGCCGCGCGGCAACCCCGCCTGGACCGGCATCGAGCACAACGATTTCGGCACCGACGAGTTCCTCGCCTTCTGTCGCGAGATCGGCACCACGCCGATGATCGCCGCCAACACCGGCTTCGGCGACGCCTACTCCGCCGCCCAGTGGGTCGAGTACGTCAACGGCCCCGCCTCCTCGCTCGCCGGCGGCTGGCGCGCCAACAACGGCCACGCCGCCGCCTACGGCGTGAAGCATTGGTGCGTGGGCAACGAGATGTTCGGCCCGTGGCAGCTCGGCTTCATGCAGCTCCACCATTACGCGCTGAAGCACAACCTCGTCGCCACGGCGATGCAGGCGGTCGATCCGTCGCTCGTGCTGGTCGGCGTCGGCTCGATCGGGAAGATCAACAAGGACAACGACCCCGAGCAGGTGAAGCGCGGCCTCGGCTGGTCCGAGGGCATGCTGCTGGCCTGCGCCAACCGCATGGACCTGATCTCCGAACACGTCTACGCCGGCCGCCTGCCGTGGGAGCCCGACACCGGCCGCGCCCCGCTCGAGACCCACGTCGGCCTCCTGCGCACCGCGATCCGCAACGTCGCCGACCAGCACCGCGCCTTCCAGACCGGCCGGCCCGAGCTGAAGGGCCGCATCGTCCCGATCGCAATGGACGAGTGGAACTACTGGCACCGCGAATACACCTACGGCGAGCTCGGCTGCCGCTACGACCTGGCCGACGCGCTCGGCGTGGCCGTGGGCCTCCACGAGTTTTTCCGCCAGAGCGACATCATCCAGATGGCGCACTACGCGCAGACGGTGAACGTGATCGGGGCGATCAAGACCTCGCGCACCGCCGCCGAGATGGAGACCACCGGCCTCGTGCTCCAGATGTACCGGGCCCACTTCGGCAGCGTGCCGCTCAAGCTCGCCGGCGATTTCGGCCCGCTCGATGTCGCCGCCGCGCTCACCGCCGACGGCGCCTCCCTCACCGTCGCCGTCGTCAACCCCGCCTCCACCCCGACCACCCTGCCGCTGGCGCTCGCCAACCGCCGCGCCGCCGGCCCGGCCACCGCCTGGTCCATCGCCGGTCCCGACGAGCACACCTTCAACGCCCCCGGACAGGCCCGCGCCATCGACATCGTCCGGACCGAAGGCATCGACCCCGCACGTCCCCTTGCCGTCCCCGCCCTCGGCTGCACCATCTTCGTCATTCCCCTCCGCTGACCCCTTCCCATGCAACTCCGCCACCTCCTCCTGCCCCTCGCCCTTCTCGCCATGACCGCCCTTCCGGCCGCGGCCGCCACGCCGACGGAGCCCCGGAACCCCGCCGGCTTCGCCATCCAGCGAGGCACCAACATCAGCCACTGGCTCTCCCAGGACTTCGGCTGGGCGCCACGCGAAAAGTGGTTCACCGAAAAGGATGTCCGCTTCATCGCCGAACAGGGCTTCGACCACATCCGCCTGCCCGTCGACGAGAAGGAGCTGTGGACCAAGGACGGCCAGCCGATCGAGAGCGAGTTCAAGCGGCTCGTCACCGCCATCGAGTGGAGCCGCCAGGCCGGCCTGCGCGTCATCGTCGACCTGCACACGCTCAACTCCCACCACTTCAACGCCGCCAACGAGGGCCTGAAGATCACCCTCTGGACCGACGCCAAGGAGCAGGAGCACCTGCGCCAGCTCTGGCGCGATCTCTCCACCCGCCTCCGCCACTTCCCGGTCGACCTCGTCGCCTACGAGATCCTCAACGAGCCCGTCGCCGACAACCCCGAGGACTGGAACAAGCTCGTCGCGAAGTGCTACACCATGCTACGCGCGCTCGAGCCCAACCGTGTCATGGTCTTCGGCGCCAACCGCTGGCAGATGCCCGAGAACCTGCCCTTCCTGAAGGTGCCCGCGGGCGACAAGAACATCATCCTCAGCTTCCACACCTACGCCCCGCTGCTGTTCACCCATTACAAGGCCGACTGGGTCCCCACCAAGGTCTACACCGGCCCGGTGAACTACCCCGGCCCGATCGTCGACGCCGCCACCTTCGCGAACCTGACGGCCAACTACGACGAGAGCCTGAAGAACCAAATCGGCAACGCCGCCGCCGACTGGGGCCCCGCCCGCCTCCGCCAGGAGTGCGAACCGGCCATCCGCCGCGCCAAGGAGCTCGGCCTCCAGCTCTACTGCGGCGAGTTCGGCTGCCTGCCCACCGTGCCGCGCGTCGCCCGCCTCGCCTACTACCGCGACCTCATCGCGCTCTTCGACGCCGAGGGCATCGCCTACGCGAACTGGGAGTACAAGGGCGACTTCGGCATCTACAAATGGCTCGGTCTCCCCTCCCTCTGCGGCGAGCCCGACCAGGATCTGATCCGGATCCTCGCGCCGAAGAAGTGACCTTCGGCTCGAGTACGTTTCGCTGCAGCCGGGGGCACTGACCCCGGCCCGAGAGTCGGGATCACCGAGCTTGGCTGCAGCACACCACCCCGCGCCCACGCCCCAATCGCCAATCGGCAATCCCCAACCGAAAATCCGCCATGACCGCCCCCTCCGCCCCCGATCGCCGCCGTTTCCTCGTCCAGAGCCTCGGCCTGACCGCCGCCGCCCTGGCCGCTCCCGCACTCGACCTCGTGGCTGGGGCGGAGCCGGCGACCGCCGCCCAGCCAACGCCCGCGGGCACGTTCCCACCCGACTTCGAGTGGGCCGTGGCGACCGCCGCCATCCAGGTCGAGGGCGCCGCCAAGGCGGACGGCCGCGGCGACAGCATCTGGGACACCTTCTGCCGCCAACCCGGCCGCATCGCCGACGGCGCCACCGTCGACGTCTCCTGCGACCACTACCACCGCTTCGCCGAGGACATCGCGCTCATGGCCGCGCTCGGCGTGAAGCACTACCGTTTCAGCATCGCCTGGCCGCGCATCATCCCGGAGGGACGCGGTGCGGTGAACGAGAAGGGCGTCGATTTCTACCGCCGCCTCGTCGACTGCCTGCGCGACCACGGCATCACCCCGCACGCCACGCTCTACCACTGGGACCTGCCGCAGGCGCTGCAGGATCGCTACGCCGGTTGGCAGAGCCGCGAGGTCGCCAAGGATTTCGCCGACTATGTGACCGCCGTCGTCACCCGCCTCGGCGACCGGATCGACCGCTGGATTCCGCTCAACGAGATCGCCACGTTCGCCTACTACAGCGCCTACGCCCTCGGGCGCACGCCCGCCCACGCCCCCGGCATCGTCCTCGCCACCCAGCGCGAACAGTCGCAGATCATCCACCACGCGCTGCTCGCCCACGGTCTCGGTTGCCAGGCCATCCGCGCCGCCTCCCCGCGCGCCTGCCGCATCGCCGCCGCCGAGAACTACGAGAGCTGCGTGCCTGTGGTCGAGACGCCGGCCCACATCGCAGCCGCCCGCCGGGCCTTCACCGACTCCTTCGTCAACGGCGCCATTCTCCACCCGCTCCTGCACGGCCGCTGGGATCCGGCGTGGGCCGAGTTGCACCGCGAACGCCTGCCCGAGGTCGCCGAGGGCGACTGGCGGACCATCGCCCAGCCGCTCGATGAGCTTGGCTTCAACTGCTACACCGGCAGCTACACCCGCGCGGCCGACAACGCCCGCGGTCACGAAGGCGTCTCCGTTCCGCCGGGCTACCCCAAGGGCGGCCTGCCCTGGCTCAACATCGTGCCCGAGGCGGCCTACTGGGGCATCCGTCTGGTGTCCGAACAGGTCGGCGACCGCCGCCTGCCGATCTTCCTCAGCGAAAACGGTCTCTCCGACAGCTGCCCGGCCGACGCGGCCGGCTTCGTCGCCGATGTCGACCGCATCGCCTACGCCCGCGCCTACCTGCGCCAGATCCAGCGCGCCCTGGCCGACGGCTACCCGGTCACCGGCTACTACCACTGGAGTTTCCTCGACAACTTCGAGTGGGCCGAGGGCTACCGCAGCCGCTTCGGCCTCGTCCACGTCGACTACGCCACCCAGCGCCGCACCCCGAAGCTGGGCTACGACTGGTACCGCGAGACGATCCGCGCCGCCCGCGTGTTGTAGGCGTCCGGGGTGTCCACACCCGGGCGTCCGACGCGCGGTGCGACGGCCGCACCCGCCGACCGGCCGTCCGCAAACGTATCGTTGACCCAGCGACGCGGTGGACCGAACCTCCGGTCCGTCGCGCACCCCGACCGCCATGAAACGCCATCTCCTCGTCCCCGCCGCCCTGTTCCTTGCCCTGCCGCCCTCGCTTCCAGCCGCCGAGACCCTCGACTTCCTTGAACGCGAGATCGTGGTCCCGACCGAGAAGGAGATCGTCCTGGAGGAGTTCGGCAACCTCACGACGCTCACCGGCGACAGCCTGTCCGTCCGCATCACCTCGCGCGGCGACGGCAAGCTCCTCGGCCGCGAACGCTTCGCCGCCATCCACGCGGCGCTCAGCACCGCGGTGATCGCCGACGTCGCCCGCAACATCAACGTGGAGCTTGGCGACGTGCCCGTCGTCCAGAAGGGGCCGAAGACGGCCGACCCCGTCGCCATCGCGATCGACATCCGAATGGACTCGAAGGGCGTGAGCTACAAGGCCGTCACCAAGTCGTACGAGACCAGCAACTCGCTCGAGTGGACTCAGCTCTTCGCCCCCGGCGCGCAGTAGCCCACGCGCCGCCGCTCCATCCGCGGCGGCCCGGGTCGGGCTCCGGTTCCGGGGGCGGACGCCGTCTTGCGCACCACCCAGTCGCCGCCCGTGGGGCGGCCCCGGCTGCTCGGTCCAGAATGAATCGGAATTCACGCACCGTTCATCGTCGCTTCACGCAACGGGAGTACGTTGCCGCCATGCTCCACCGCCGTTCACTCCTCGCGCTGCTCGCGCTCCTCCCGGCGTTCGCCTTCTCCGCGCCCCTCGCCGTCGATCCCGCCTCCGTCAAAATCTCGGTCGGCGTGCATGCCACCATGCACGGTTTCACCGGCCGGCTCGGCACCGCCGCCGTCGCGCTCGATGGCGACGCCGCCACCGGCGCCATCTCCACGGCCACCGTCCGCTTCGCCTGGACGGATCTGAAGACTGGCGACACCGCGCGCGACAAGGAGATGGTCGCCTGGGCCTCCGGCAAGAGCCCCGAGGGCGTCTTCACCCTCGCCAAGCTCACCCCCACCTCCGGTGCCGACACCTTCACCGCCGCCGGCACGCTCGCCCTCAACGGGCAGACGCGCGACCTCGCCTTCCCCGTGAAGATCGCCCGCACGGCTTCCGGCTGGGACATCTCCGGCGAAACCACCATCGACCACCGCGACTGGGGCCTGCCCAAGATCCGGAAATTCGGCATGCTTACGGTGGACCCGGTCGTCACCATCAGTTTCAGCCTTTCCGCCAAACCAGGAGCCTGACCCATGTCGTCCTCGCACGCCGTCCTCGCTGAACCTCTCGCCCTCGACCCGGCGGAGTTTCTCCGGCGCCATGCGCCCACCCTCGCTGGACTCGAGCCGCACCTGCACGGCGTCCTCGCCGACACGCTCGCCACCCCCGGATCCCTCTTCCGCCTGCGCCTCGTCCTCTCCCTCGGTCGCGCGCAACAACTCGACGAGGAGAGCGCGGGCCGGCTGGCCGCCGCCATCGAGTACTACCACACCGCCTCGCTCCTGCTCGACGACCTGCCCTGCATGGACGACGCCACCGAACGGCGGGGCCGCCCCTGCGCCCACCGTCTGCACGGCGAAGCCGCCACCATCCTCGGCGCCCTCGCGCTCATCAATCGCGGCTACGCCCTCGTAGCCGAGGCCACGGCTGCCCTGCCGTTCCACCTCAGAACCGAAACCACCCGCACGCTCGACGCGTGCCTCGGCCCCGCCGGTCTCGTCGGTGGCCAGGCGCTCGATCTGGCGTTCGCCGACGGTCCGCGCTCCCCGCGGGCCGTCGGTCGGGCGGCGGTGGGCAAGACGGCCGCCATGCTCCGCCTCGCGCTGGAGCTGCCCGCGCTCGCCGCCGGCGCCTCGCCGCTCGAGCGTCGCCAACTCCGCCGCTTGGCCGTGCACTGGGGACTGCTCTATCAGGGGCTCGACGATCTGCGCGACCTCCGCCTCGCCGCCGCGGCGGGCGCCGCCAAATCCGACGGCCGCGACTCCGCCCTCGGCCGCCCCAATCTCGCGCTTGCCGCCGGCCTGCCGCGCGCGGTCGCCCCGCACCCCCCGCAGGCACGCCACGCCCCAACCCCCCTCCCCG
>JAEXPG010000431.1 GCA_023447015.1 Verrucomicrobiota bacterium | reverse complement strand
GGCAGGTGCTCGCGCAGCAACGCGGGGTCGGCATTGATCTCCAATCGCGTGGGGTATCCCGGGCTCCGGTGCTGTCGCTGGGGCGAGGCTTGCACGGCACGGAGGATTTGCGTGTGGGGCGGGGGTGTCGAGCGGAGAGCGAAGCGGACGGCGCGCGGAGGACGGAGGACAGAGGACGGAAGACGGAGGACGGAGCGCGGAAGACAGAGGACGGAAGGTGGAGGGCTGGGGGGCTCAGTTGGAGAGTTGGATTCGCACACTCGAGCCGGCGTCTTGGCCGTTCGGGAGCGCCACGGGGATGCGGGTTGTGTTCGAGGCGGTGTCGTAGGTGGCGCCGGCTGTGGAATACCTTCCCGAGAGCGTGAGGGTGAGCGCGGTGAGAAGCTGTGTGGGGTCGGCGACCGTGAGCGTGTGGCCGTCGGTCTCGGTGCGCAGCAGGAGGAGGGCGGGCTGGTCGCTCGACACCGTGAGGCCGGGTTTGAGCGTGACAGACCCAGGCTCAAAGAACGCGATGGCGTTGAGGTGCAGGCTGGCGATGCGCGCGGCCTGGGTTTGCGGGGTGTTGGCGAGGAGGGTGATCGGGTGCAGCGCGGCAAAGGCCGAGGTGGCAGCCTCGTCGGCGCCGGGGAGGACGACGTAGGCGTAGGTGGCGTCGGTCGGAGCGACTCCGTGGTCGAGGCCGAGGGTGAAGACCTCCTTCGTGACCGTGGCGGCCGAGGCGTACGCCGTGATCAGGCTCCAGCTGCCGGACTGGGCGGTGTTGGCGAGGCGCACGGCGGTGGGCGAGGGGAAGACGTAGCCGACGCCGTCGTGGTGGACCCACGCAGTGTTCGGAATGGCGGTGTTGCCGGCGGGGCGCGTCGAGACTGTGCCGCCGGCGGAGACGCGGACCTCGCCGCGGAGAAGCGTCTGGTTGACGGTGGTGAAGACGGGATTCGCGGTCGCACAGGTGATGCCGGCGCCGAGAGCGAGGAAGCCGTCGCCGAAGAAGAACCAACTCTTGCGAGCCGCCGGCATCGGGCGAACCTCGGTCGGAGTGGTCGAGGTGCGGGCGGCCTTGAGGTCGGCCTGGATGAAGGCCGAGAGGCCGACGGTGCCGTCGGAGACGCCGCCGACAAACGGTGCGGTGCCGCGGACGTAACCGGAGATCGGAGGCACGGTGGCGGTCTGCTCCAGCGTGGTGCCGGGCAGGCGCAGCCAGTTCCAGACCGGGAAGATCTCGTGATACTCCAGGCCGTCGCGGTAGATCATCGTCTCGCCGCAGCCCTGGAAAACGCCCCGCAGGTTCTCGTCGCCGCCGCATTCGGCGCCGACGGACCGCTTGGAGACGAGGCGCAGGCTGACCATGGCGGCCGCGGTTCGCTGGACCGCGTAGTCGCCGCGCCAGAAATGTTTGAACCCGACGACACCGGGGCCGGCGCCACCGATGTGGTCGCGCAGCGCCTGCAGTTCGCCGGCGCGAGAGCTGCCTGCCGCGAGGATGAGATCGATCGTGTCGCGGACGCGCCGGGTGAGGTCGGCGGGTTTCTCGCCGATGGCGCGCGCGTAGTTGCGGCCCTGGGTGCTGTAGTCGAAGGTGGCCCGCCGAATCATCCAGGCGTCGCCGTCCAGCATGAGGTGGTCGAGGCTGTTCCGCTGGTCGGGGGTGAGGGCGTAGGCGGTGCCGGCCAACGCGCGCGCCCAGCGGGCGACATCCTTGATCAGGGCGAGTCCGTAGCCGCCGTTGTAGATCTGGGTCGTGTGTTGGTGGAAGGTGCCGTCGACCTGAATCCCCTCTCCGGTGGTGATGGCGAGCACGCTTCCGATCTGGGCCACGGAGCGCGAGAGGAGGGCGGAGTCGTCGGCGAGGATGGCGCGACAGATGGTGCCGGAGGAGTTCCAGACGAGGTTCTCGCCGGTGGCCCAGTTGGCGTCGCGCGGGTACAGGGGAATGAGTTCGCTCGCCGCCGCGAGCAGCGCGGGGTCGAGCTGGTGGCGCATGATCACCAGCGCGGGGCCGAGCACCAGGGGCACGCCGATGTCGTTGTGCCAGATGTTCGCGCTGATCGGGCGTTTGTTCACCCAGAACTGGAGCCCGCGGGCGAACGCGGTGGAGAGGGCGGCGCCGTGGAAATCGGGGCTGGTGGGATCCGCGAAGTCGGAGGCGAGGCAGGCGAGGCGGCGGAGGTGCGCGTAGGGAGGCCAGTCGTTGCGGGCTTGGCTGTCGTAGTCGATCGTGGGCCAGCTGCCGTCGGCGTTCTGGGAGGCGAGCCACTGGGCGATCGAGTAGGAGTCGGCCACCGCGTAGTCGGCGATGCCGTAGGCTTCGATCTGCGCGGCGATGCGGGAAACGGAAACGGCGTTCTCCCAGTCGGTGATGCCGTCGGCGTTGGTGCCGGTGTCGGTCACCGCGACGCGCCAGAAGCGGTGGGTCTCGGTGGCGGCGCCGGCGGCGCGGATGAGGACCGCTTGTTCGGTGCCGGAGCCGGAGCGGGCGCCGCCGAGGTTGGTCCAGGTGGCCAGATCGGCGGAGGACTGGATCTGGTATTGTTTGTGGAGGACCGAGGGCCAGCGCAGGCGGAGGGAACCGTCGAGCTCGGCGGTGATGAAACCGCGGAGACAACTTCGCGGATCGAGCGGGTTGGTGCCGGCGCGGGATTCGGCGAGGTTGTCGGCGCCGTCGCCATCGGGGTCGGCGGAGGGCGCACCGGCCGTCGGGTACAGGGCGGCCCAGACATCGGAGATGCCGTCGTGGTCGCGATCAATCGTGGCGTGGACGGGGATCGCGGTGGTCAGGAGGGCGAGAAGCGCCAGTGGTGCGGGGCGGAAGGGGGGCATTGGTCCTCGGTCTCGGACATCCGACGGTCTCGGGCCCTGGGCGCGGTTGCGTAGGTGGGGCGCGCGCGGGGTGCGTTAGGGCGTGGTCGGCGGGGCGACGATCTGGCGCCACCGCTTCATCGAACGCGCGAGGTGGGTGTTGGGATCGGTGGCGGTCGGCGTCGGCAGGCCCCAGGTGAGGAGGGAAACGGGTTGGGTGAAGCCCTGGTCGGAGAGGATCTTGAGGAACGGGGCGACATCGTAGGTGCCGTCGCCGAGCGCCTTGATCGCGCCGGTGTTGGTGATGTCGGTGCCGTAGATGACGACGTCGGACGTGGCGGCCTTCACGGCGGTGGCGGTGGCGGCGAGGACGGAGCCCTTGCCGGCGTTCAACTCGTGGTAGAGGCCGAAGGTCATCTTCACGTCCGGGTAGCCGGCGGTCCGGAGCTGGGCGAGCACATCGAGTCCGTCGGAAGCGGCGGGCCAGACGCACCCGGCGTGCGGGTAGACGACAAACTGCACGCCCTTGGCCTGGCAGCGGTTGGCGAACCGCTTGTAGCGCTCGATGCCCTTGGTGCGGTTGGCCGTGGTGTTGTCGGCGACGATGGTGACCCAGATCCTGGTGCCCATGAGCTTCGCCTGATCGAGGCAACGATCGAACCAGGCTTCGTCGAGGGTGTCGGTGAGGTTGTGCCACCAATAGGCGGCATGGACGCGGAAGCGGCCGGACTTCACATCGGGCAGGGCGGCGAACGCGGCGAGCAGCTCCGGGCTGAAGCCGTCGAGCACGATGCCGGTGTAGCCGTGCGCCTGGCAGACGGCCACGCGATCGGCCGGAGCGAGGCTCCCCATGCAGTTGCCGATGGCAAAGACGTAGAACGGCGGGGGGAGCGGCAGCTGGGCCACGGTGGGGTTGCCGCCGAACTGATACTCTTCCCAGTCGCTGTAGCCGTCGCCATCGGTGTCGAGGTCGGAGACGGTCACGCGCCAGAAACGACGGGTGTCGGTGGCCGGGGCGCTGGCGGAGCGGACGATCGAGGTCAGGTCGCCGTCGACGGCGGGCGTGAGCGCGGCGCCTTGGGCGGACCACGTTGCGAAATCGGTGGAGGCCTCGATCTGGTAGCGTTTGCCACGCAGGCCGCGCCAGCGGAGCACGAGATTGCCGTCGGCGTCGGGCTCGGGCGCGGCGGCGAACCGGCTGGTGGCGGCCTTCGGATCGGTGCCGGCGAGGGACTCGGCGAGGGTGGTGGCGCCGTCGCCATCGGCGTCGGCGGTGGGCGCGCCGGCGCCGAGGTAGGTGCTCCGCCAGACATCGGAGACGCCGTCGCTGTCGAGGTCGACGG
>JAEXPG010000424.1 GCA_023447015.1 Verrucomicrobiota bacterium | reverse complement strand
CGGCAACACCGTCGCGATCGGCACGAGCGACGCCGACAAGCACTACATCGCCACCGCCTCGCTCGACAACATCTCGTCGCTCCAGATCAGCGGCGAAGTCATCCTCGTGTGCCTCGGGCCCATCAACGCCTCCAACGGCCTCGTGGTGAACTACAAGACCCCCGGCGCCAAACTCACGATCTACTCCGCCGGCAGCATCAGTGGGGTGATCAAGACCACCCAGCAGATCAACACCACCGCCACCCCGGTGGCGAACTACGAGGCCTCCCGGCTCGCGATCGGAATGCTGCCCGGCAACCACGGGCTCGCCGTCGCCTCCCTCACCCCGGCCTCCGCCAATGCCGCCGTCACCAACGCGGTCAAGAACCCGACGGCCGGCGGCACGATCATCATGAACTTCGGCGACCAGGACACCTTTGTCGGCCTGATCAACGCCCCCTACTCGGCCGCCCAGCTCAGCGCCGTCGGCCAACTGGGCAAGCTCTCCGACTACTGCGGCTCGCTGCTGGCCAAGACGATCTCCGTCACCGGCTCCAACGGGTTCGCCTTCCACTACGACCAGAACCTCGGGGGCGGCGGCAGCGGCAAGACCCCCACTGTCGTACGAAAGTCCTGGAGGCAGCTCGTCCCCAACGATGCGGTCTTCCGTTAGCAGCCTGTCGGACTCCGCCGACAGACCGCGAGCCAACGGGCTGCGCCCGGTGGCGGGAAGATGTGGGTGAAGAATGAACACCGGCACGGTCCGTGCATCGAAAGGAGTCTGGCGCCCGCTTCGCGACCGTAGACCGGGACACCCTGATGCGGTTGCCCCCGAGTTTGCATGATTGGGTGCCGGAGGATCACCTCGTGCACTTCATCATCGATGCGGTCGAGCCCATCGACCTGCGCCACACCCGGAGCAACGAGCGGGGCAACAGCAGCAAGCAGTACCCGCCCGCGCCGATGCGGGCGCTGGCGGTCGCCGGATCATGCCCGCCGACAGCAAGGGCCGCTTCGAGCAAGCCTACAACGCCCAAGCCGCCGTCGAGATCGAGAGCCGCCTGATCGTCGGCCAGCATGTGACCCAGGACACCAACGACACGCACCAGTTCGTCCCCACCGGCGAAGCCATCACCCCGGTCGTTGCCTCCGCAACGGAAGCCCTCATCGACAGCGGCTTCGGCTCCGAGGCGGCCATCACCCGGTTCGAGAAGGACGACACCGGCCAACCCACCGGGCTGATGATCCTGCCCGCCGTGAAACGCGAACACCACGGCGGCTCCGTCGAACAACTCGAAGCCCGGCCCGATCCGTCACCACAATTCGAAGACGAACTGTTCCGCCAGCGGCTCGCCCACCGCACCGCCACCCAGTCCGGACGCGCCCGCGACAAACAACGCCAACAGACCGTCGAACCGGTCTTTGGCATCAGCAAAGCCGCACTCGGCTTCCGCCGCTTCCCGCTGCGCGGCGTGGCGAACGTGTCGCTGGAATGGTCGCTGGTCTGCAGCGCCGACAACCTCAAGCGCCTCCATCACCTCATGACCGTGATCCAACCGGCCTGAACACCAGTCGAGGGCGGTGAGACTTCATCCCGAGCACCTCGACTCGATGGGAAACGAGCGTTCCGGAAAGCCCCCCGACAAAACCGTCCGTCCCAAACAGGCTGCTGGGCCGGCGGGCGGGGGCCGGAGCGCGACCACCAGCCCGACCGACGGCTCGCTTGGGTAGTTCACCCCACCTTCCCCCTAGGCTATTTCCAAGTTTTCTTACAAGCAGAACTCCCCATGCTGGGAGCCACCACGGTCCCCTGGGGACCGGGCCCCACCTATGTCTCGCCCCCCACACCGCCCACGCCGCGGCATGACCATCCTCGAGGTGATGCTTGCGGCCTTCGTCTTGGTCATGGTCTCCGGCGCCGCCCTGTCGTCCATCGTGCAGGTCAGCGCCACGGTCGCCACGGCCAAGAATCGCAACCGCGCGGTCGCCCTCCTGAACATGCAGATGGAGGAGATGCGCTCGATGTCGTTCTCCCGCCTCCAGAGCCGACTCGTCGACGCCTCCTTCACCGCCGGAAGCATCACCACGTCCACGCTCACCGGCAGCGGCGCGAAGGTCTTCCGCTGGAAACGCACCGTCGACGCTTCCGCAGCCGATGCCTCCAGCTCGCTGGTCAAGGTCGTTGTCACCGTCGAATGGGAGCAGGTCGACGGCCGACGGACCATCAGCGCGTACTCCTATTTCTCACAGCATGGCATCCTGACCGCCGAATCTGCCGCCTCATGAAAACCGGTCGCCAAGGGTTCACCCTCGCCGAGGTGTTGATCGCCACCACCGTCATGCTCCTGGTCTCCGCCACGACCATGAGCGTGTTCCTGGCGGTCAACCGCGCGATGTACGGCCTGTCCGATGCCATCGACCTCAACGCCCGCTCCCGCCTCGCGCAGGACCGGGTCCTCTTCGATCTCCGCGCCGTCACCAAAGTCACACAGGCGACCGACCAGTCGTTCACCGGCGAGTTCATCGAGTACGCCTCCGGTCGTACCGGCGAACTCTCCTACTACTTCGCCGAGAACAAGCTCCTGCGCCGCACCACCCTCGCGGGCGAGGCGGCCCAAACCAGCGTGGTGATGGAGGCGCTCCAGACCAACCCCGCCGCCGCCACCACCTCGCGGTTCCTCTACCGCAACCGCACCGGCAGCAAAGACGTGGCGGCCGCCTCCGCCACCGAGGTCCGGTCCATCCAGATCGAGTTCGTCCCGCTCCCCTCCGCCCGCCAAAGCGCCGGCCTCGTCTCCGGTCGCAACACCCCGTTCGCCTCCGCGCTCGTCCAACTCCGCAACATCGGCAGCTGACCCTCCCACCATGCGCCATTCCCGTCAGGGCTCCGCCCTCCTCCTCGTCCTCGTGCTCGGCTCCGTGCTGCTGGTCGGTCTCGCCGCCCTCATCGGCATCGCGCTCAACGAACACCGCGCCGCCGAACGCTCCGTCCTGACCAGCGCGGCCTTCCACCTCGCCGAGGCCGGCATTGACCGGACCACCCAGACCATCCTCGACGACGCCTTCACCGCCCAGGGATCCAAATGGGCCGCCGCCGGCGCCAACACCTATGTCCGCACCTTCACCGCCGACAGCGCCTCGCTCAATGGCCGGACCGGCGGCTACCGGGTCGTCGTCGAGAAGGACAGCACGAGATACACCGTCTCCTCCAAAGGCTGGGTGCAGAACCCCGGCGCCGGTCGCGGCGAGCGGGCTGTTGAAGTGGTCTTCGAACGCACCACCACATCCTCCGGCTCCGGCAAGGGCTCCGGCTGCATCGCCCGCAACTCGTTCCTCGCCGGCAGCACCGCCGACTCCGCGATCAGCACCAGCCAAGTGGGCCCCACCTTCGACAGCTACCTCAGCGAAAACAACACCGCGCCGAGCGCGACCAACCGCGACAACAAGTGCCTGGTCGGCACCCTCAGCGCCACCGACAACGCCCTCAACCTCAGCAACGGCCAATACTACGCCACCGTCGGCACCGGTTCCTCCGCAGCCGAGCCCACCCCCGACGTCAAGGTCGCGAAGAACGCCAGCCCGCCCAACCAGATCCTCGCCAAGATCGACGACCCTGCCGACAAGATCGCCAACCCCGTCGACTACAACGCCAACCTGGTCCGCCACGACTTCGACGTCACCATCGACCCCGTCGTCCCGCCCGACGCCCCGGCGAAAGATGGCTGGTACCAGGTCCTGCCGAAGAACGGCAACGCCAACACCCAGTGGAAGCTCAACGGCAAACTGTCGGACTTCGATCCCAAGAAGAACCAGACCCCGGCCAACATGACCGTGTCCGGCAGCACGGCCAACATCGGCGTCACCGACGCCGACAAGCACTACGTCGCCACCACCTCGCTCGACAACATCAACACCCTCAACATCAGCGGCGAGGTCATCCTGGTGTGTCTCGGCCCGATCAATGCCTCCAACGGCATGACCGTGAACTACAAGACGACCAACGCGAAACTCACGATCTACGCGGCCAACAACGTCAGCGGGGTCATCAAGACCACCCAGCAGCTCAACGGCGCCAAGACCACCACGGCCAACTACGAGTCCAAGCGCCTCTCCATCGGCATGCTCCCGGGCAACCACAACATCAACATGGAGTCGCTCGAACCCACGGCCATCAACGCCCACGTGAGCACCGCCGTGAAGAACCCCACCGCCGGCGGCACGATCATCATGAACTTCAGCGACACCGACGTCTTTGTCGGCCAGATCAACGCGCCCTACTCCGCCGCCCAGCTCAGCGCCACCGGCCAGCACAAGAACAAGATGTCCGACTACTGCGGCTCGCTCCTCGCCAACACCATCTCCATCACCGGATCCAACGGCTTCGCCTTCCACCACGACGAGAGCGCGAACGGCGGCGGCGGCGGTGCCAACACCCCCGTCCTCATCCGCAACTCCTGGCGCCAACTCTCGCCCGCCGACTCCGTCTTCCAGTAACCGGCGCCCCCTCCGCGCCAAGTCGCCTCGGATCCCCGCCCCGCATCTCGGGGCACGGGCGGATGAACCGTGGCGCGGGCGTTGACCAACCCTTCGCGCCCGGCGGGAAAACGTTTGCCCGCCCGCGCCCGCCCGTGAAGCTCCCGCCCGTGCAATCGAAACCTCAACTGCTCGCGTGGATGACCTGCGACGGCGTCCACATCGACCCCTCTTCCGGCAAGCACACCATCCTCGGCGTGTTTTCCAACATCCGCGCCCGCCAGTTCCCGGTCGTGCATCCGTTCATGATCTGGTTCCTCACGATCTCCGACTGCGCGCCGGGCCAGCACACGATGAAGATCTCGATCGGCCTCGATCCGACCAACATGATGAAGGTCCTCGAGCGCCCCTTCGAGTCGCACAGCCCGATGCAGCGCATCAACCTCATCAACGAGCTGCGCAACTGCTCCTTCCCCCAGGCCGGCGACTACAACATCCTCATCGAGGTCGACGA
>JAEXPG010000629.1 GCA_023447015.1 Verrucomicrobiota bacterium | reverse complement strand
GGCGGTGAGGTCGCAGACCATCGTCTGGAAGTTCAGCATGCCCTCGAGGCGGCCCTGGGAGATCTCGGCCTGGTAGGGCGTGTAGGCGGTGTACCAGCCGGGGTTCTCTAGGATGTTGCGCTGGATGACCGGCGGGGTGTGGCAGTCGTAGTAGCCGCAGCCGATGAAGGAGCGGAACACCTGGTTCTTCGCCGCGATGCCGCGCAGTTCGGCGAGCATCTCGCTCTCGGTGGCGGCCTCGGGCAAGTCGAGCGGCCTGTTCAGGCGGATGGAGGGCGGGACCGCGGCGTCGATGAGCGCATCGAGCGACGGTTGGCCGAGCGGCGCGAGGAGCGCGGCGAGCTCGGCGTCGACGGCACCGAGGTGGCGGCGCGCGAAGGTGTCGACGGGCGCCAGCGGGGCGGGCTGGGCGTTGCAGGAACAGGAGGACGAGGACGAGCGGTCAGCCATCCGGCGACGCTAGAAACCGGGCCCGGCGGGGCAACGGGTTTTTGCGCGTGGTGCCGGCCGAAAGGCTGACTGATGCCGCGGTGGCGAGAGGTAAGCGGAGAGCCATCCGACGGGCGCAGCGATGGCGGGGACATTGACGTTTCGCCGTCTCGGAATATCACGGACTTCCCCGTCACCGCACGGCCTTGCCACACCGGAACGCCATCCTCCTCCCGCCATGCAACTTCATCATTCGCTCGCTGTCCTGGGCTCTCTCGTCTCGTTCTCTGCGCTGGCCGCGTTGCCGCCTCCGCCGGACACGCCGAAGAAACCGGTCGTCGACGAGTACCACGGGGTGAAGATCGCCGACGACTACCGCTGGCTCGAGGATGCGGCCGATCCGGCGGTGAAACCCTGGAGCGACGCGCAGAATGCCCGCGCCCGCGCCTACCTCGACGGACTGCCCGGCTACGCGGCGGTGAAGGCGCGTGTCGACCAGTTGATCCGCTCGAACTCGATCGGCTACGGCGTGCAGGTGCTGCGCGGCGGGCTGCTCTTCGCGATCAAGAGCGATCCGAAGTTCCAGCAGGCGATGCTTTTCACGCTCGCGTCGGCCGACGACCTGAAGTCGGAGCGGATGCTCGTCGACCCCAACGCCTTGGATGCCAAGGGCTCGATCGCGATCGACTGGTTCGCCGTCTCGCTCGACGGCCGCACGGTGGGCGTGTCGCTTTCGAAGAACGGCAGCGAGGCCGGCGACCTGCATCTCTACGATGTGGCGACGGGCAAGGAGACCGGCGAGGTGATCGCGCACGTGCAGAACGGCACCGCCGGCGGCAGCATGGCCTTCGCGCCCGACGGCTCCGGCTTCTGGTACACGCGGTATCCGAGAAACGGAGAGCGCCCGCCGGAGGACGCCGGCTTCTACCAACAGGTCTGGTACCACAAGATCGGCACCGCACCGGAGACCGACACCTATGAGCTCGGCAAGGAACTGCCGAAAATCGCCGAGATCGCGCTCGCGACCAAGACTGACGGAAAATGGGTGCTGGCGGAGGTGAAGAACGGCGACGGCGGCGAAGTGGCCTACTACCTCCGGCCGACCGCCGCCGATGGCAAATGGACGCAGGTGACGACGTTTGCCGACAAGGTCGTCAACGCTGCTTTCGGCGTGGACGATGCGGTTTATCTCCTCAGCCGCACCGAGGCCCCGCGCGGCAAGATTCTGCGGCTCCCGCTCGGCGCCGCGCCGAAGCTGGCCGACGCCATGGTGATCGTGCCGGAGTCGAACGGCGCGATCCAAGGTTTCGTGCCGACCGCGAGCCGGCTCTACGTTGACGATTTGCTCGGCGGACCGTCGCAGGTTCGCGTCTTCGACCTTGCGGGCAAGGCGCTCGGCGAGCTGCCGATCCTGCCCGTCTCCGCGGCCGACGGGCTCGTGCGCCTCGACGGCGACGACATCCTCTACGACAACGGCAGCTACCTGAAGCCGCCGGCGTGGTTCCACTACGACGCGAAGTCCGGCACGGCGAAGCCCACCGCGCTCGCCGTCACCTCGATCGCCGACTACTCCGACTGCGAGGTCGTGCGCGAGTTCGCCACCTCGAAGGACGGCACGAAGGTCCCGCTCAACATCATCAAGCGCAAGGGCACGAAGCTCGACGGCGCGAACCCGACGATCCTCTACGCCTACGGCGGCTACGGCGTGAGCATGACGCCCGGCTTCTCCGCCTCGCGCCGCGTGTGGCTCGACCACGGCGGCATCTACGTCGTCGCCAACATCCGCGGCGGCGGCGAGTACGGCGACCAGTGGCACCTCGACGGCAACCTGCTCAAGAAGCAGAACGACTACGACGACTTCTTCGCCTGCGCCCGCTGGCTGATCGACCAGGGCTACACGTCGCCCGCGAAGCTCGCGATCATGGGCGGCAGCAACGGCGGCCTGCTCATGGGCGCCGCGCTCACCCAGCATCCGGAGACGTACCGCGCCGTCGTCAGCATGGTCGGTGTGTACGACGCGTTGCGCTCGGAGACGACGACGAACGGCGAGTTCAACGTCACCGAGTACGGCACGGTGAAGGATCCAGCGCAGTTCAAGGTGCTCCGTTCCTATTCGCCGCTGCACAACGTCGTCGACGGCACGAAGTACCCCGCGATCCTGCTCACCAGCGGTGCCAACGACCCGCGCGTCGACCCCTGGCACTCGCGGAAGTTCTGCGCGCGCCTGCAGGCCGCCAACGCCTCGGAGCACCCGATCCTGCTGCGCACGTCCGACGCCTCCGGCCACGGCATCGGCAGTTCGCTCGACGAAGTCATCGCCGAGCGCACCGACATCTTCGCCTTCCTGCTGCACGAGCTCGGCGTGCCGGCTGCGGCGAAGGCGGCTCCGGTCGCAAAGTGACGAGACGCCGTCGCCTATCCACGGCTGACGGCTGCGGGCATTGACCGAAAGAAAAGGCCGGGCGGTGAGGCCCGGCCTGTGAGGGGG
>JAEXPG010000619.1 GCA_023447015.1 Verrucomicrobiota bacterium | reverse complement strand
GTTCCCAGCGCACGCCGGGGACGAGGAGCAGGTCGGGGAAGACGGTGATGTCGAGGCGGGCGTAGCCGGCGAGGTTGACCTCCTTGATCCGGTAGCTCTCGTAGTTGTTGAAGACGAGGCCGCGCTGCGCGTTGGCGTCCCAGAGCTTGTAGGGGTCGATCATCTGCACCGGGCCGAACCCGAAGGCGACGTCGCCCTGGTAGTAGTCGTCGGCCAGCGCGCGAAGGGCGTCGCCGGTGAGGATGCTCGTGCCGGTGGTGGCGCCGCGGAAGTCGGGTTTGTAGATGCGGCGGTAGACGTCGTCGTAGGCGAAGCCGACGTCGAGCTTGACCGGGACGTCGCTGACGGTGAGGGCGCGGACGTAGTTGCCGTTGATGCCGTCCTTGATGTCGCGGGCGTGCCAGGGGCGGGACTGCAGCGCGGTGCCGGAGTTGGTGTAGCTGTAGTTGCCGAGGTCGCGGAGGAAGTCGGTCGAGGTGGTGGTCGCGCCCTTGGTGAGGGCGACGGTGGGCGCCTTCGAAAGGTCGTAGATGTTGCCGAGCGCGACCTGGTTGAACGGCGCGGACGAGGCGGAGTAGGTGAAGACCGCGTTGCCCGAGATGTAGCCGAACTCGGTGTCGGCGTAGTAGCCGTCGGCGAGCGACCAGTAGGGGGTGACGCGCAGGACGGAGTCGTCGCCGAACCGGTGCTCGAGGGTGCCGTTGAAGTGGTAGGTGTCGCCGTACTTGCGGCGCTGGAGGATGGAGTTCTGCACCGTGCGCGTGCCGGCGGTGCCCGAGGTGACGGTGTCGCCGTTCAGCGTGGAGTTGGAGCCGAGGTTGAAGACGAGGCCGCGCTGGGTGAAGAGGAGGTCGTAGTTGTTCCAGGAGCCGGCGACGAAGAGCTTCGTGTTCTCGGTGAACTTGAAGTCGACCTTGGCGGCGAGCGACTCGCGGTGGGTGAGCTTCTGCTCGTCCTGCACGGTGTAGGAGCCGAGCGTCGGGGTGGTGCCGGCGAGGGTCCAGGCCTCGATCGTGCGCGGGGCGTCGTCGTACTTGTCGGAGTAGCGGTAGTTGAGGTTGAGACCGACCTTGTCGGTGATCTTGCGGGAGAAGTTCAGCTCGAGGTTGGGACGGACGGTCGTCTCCTTCTGGTGGCCCCAGACGCCGCCGGTCTGGGAGAACAGCTTGTAGTTGCTGCCCGGGCCGCCGAACGAGAGGTCGTAGGAGACGCGTTGGACGTCGTCGTGGTCGAAGGCGCTCTTGGTGACGAAGTTGACGAAGCCGCCGGTGGCGCTGGCGGGGAGGTCGGCGGTCACGGTCTTGAACAGCTCGGTGGTCTCGACGTTGTTCATCGCGATCTGCTCGAACTCGAAGCGGCGGGTGAGGTCGATCGAGGAGGCGCCGGCCATCGGGGTGCCGTCGACGGCGACGATGGTGAAGGCGGTGGAGAGGCCGCGCAGGGAGACGCCGCGGGCGTCGTTGACGTTGTAGTCGATGGTGACGCCGGGGAGGAACTTGAGGTACTCGCCCACGTTGCCCTCGCTGATCGGGCCGAACTGGTCGGCGGCGGCGACGAGCTTGGTCTGGACGGAAACCTTCTGGAGGGCGACGGCCTGGGCCATGCCCTCCCGCGCGCCGGTGACGACGAAGTCCTCGAGGCGGATCACCTCGGGGTTGAGCTTCAGTTCGAGACGGGCGGTCTCGCCCGGGACCACGGACACGGTCGACTGGCTGGCCACCATGCCGACGTAGTTGACGAGCACGGTGTGCTCGCCGGCGGGGAGTCCGCGGAGGAGGAAGCTGCCGTCGCGGTTCACGGTGGTCCGCAGGCTGGTGCCGGTGACGACGACCTCGGCGCCTTCGAGGTACTTGCCGGATCCGGCATCCGAGACATGGCCGGCGAGGGAGCCGGTGGCCTCGGCGGAGCCGGCCGGGGCGGCGGGGGCGGCGGCCTGGGCGTGGGTGCTCGGCGGGAGCGCCAGGGCGGCGAAGGTGGAGAGGAGGGCGGCGGAGGGGAGGAGCAGGCGGCGGCCGGGGCCGCGTCTCGAGGTGCTGGCGACACGCGTGGTGTTCCGGCCGGGGCGACGGGGGGTGTTCGTCGTTGGGATGCCTGGGGTTCGGGGTTTCGTTCGATGTCGGCGGGGCTCCGGGCAGGGGAGGAGCGGGGCTTTCCGGGAAAAACGCCGCAAACGGCGTGTTTCACTAATGAACTTGCATTTCACCAATGAACATTTAACGCTACCCGGCAATCTCAAAATCGCGGCACGGCCCGATTGCCCCCGGCCCCGCCTTCCGTCGCAATAGCGCCCTCCGGTATGGATCCCAAAACCGTCTCCCGCCGCCGCCCCGCCCCGGCCGCTTCCGCCGCCGCCCCCGACGAGCGCTACGTGATCCCGAACCTGCGCAACGCCTGCCGCATCCTCAAGCTGCTCGGGCGCCATCCCGACGGGCTCAAGGCCGCCGACCTCGCGCGCGACCTCGGTATCCCGGTAACGACGACGCTGCGGATCATGACCACGCTCCACCTCGAGGGGCTGGCCCGCAAGCG
>JAEXPG010000605.1 GCA_023447015.1 Verrucomicrobiota bacterium | reverse complement strand
GTGCTCCAGCAGGGGCGCGAGGTCCCGGTCTGGGGCACGGCCGACGAGGGCGAGGCGATCGTGGGCGCGATCGCGGGCCGAGAGGCCCGGACCGGTGCGCACGCGGGCAAGTGGCTGGTGCGGCTGCCGGCCCTGCCGGTCGGCGGGCCGTACACGCTCACGATCCGCGGCACGAACACCGTGACGCTCCAGGACGTGCTCGTGGGCGAGGTGTGGATCTGCGGCGGCCAGTCGAACATGGAACGGCAGCTCGGTCTGCGCGACGGGCAGAAGCCGATCATCGGTTGGGAGCGCGAGGCGGCGGCCGCCGGTCTCCCGCAGCTGCGGAATTTCCACGTGGCGCAGACGCTCTCGCCCGTCCCGCTCGCCGAGGTGAAGGGCGAATGGCGGGTGTGCACACCGGAGACGGCAACGGAGTTCTCCGCGGTGGGCTTCTTCTTCGGCCGGGCGCTCCAGCTGGCGCGCCAGGTGCCCGTCGGCCTCATCCACTCCTCCTGGGGCGGCACGCCCGCCGAGGCGTGGACGAGCGCGGAGGGGATGCGCTCGGTGCCCGGTTTCGCGGAGACGCAGGCGTTGCTCGCCGAGCAGGCTCGCGATCCCGGTGCGGCGGCGCTGCGTTATCAGCAGATGCTCGCGGAATGGTTCCGCGCCCATTGCACGGGCTCGGAGTCGCCCACCTCGTGGAGCGCGGATGTTCTCCCGCTCGAGGGCTGGGTGAAGACGAACGAGCCCGGCCTCTGGGAGGCCAAGGGCCTGCCCGGGTTCGACGGCGTGGTCTGGTTCCGCAAGGAGTTTGAACTGTCCGCCGCCGCGGCCGCCGGCGAGGCGCTGCTTTCGCTCGGCGCCATCGACGACATCGACACGACTTGGGTCAACGGCGTCGAGGTCGGCGGGACCGCCGACTATCGCACGCCCCGCGCCTACCGGGTGCCGGCCGGCGTCCTGCGGGCCGGGCGCAACGTTATCGCGATCCGCGTGCTCGACACCGGCGGCGGCGGCGGTTTCTGGAGCGAGGCCGAGCAGATGGAGCTGAAGCCGGCCGCCGGACCCGCGGTCGCCCTGGCCGGCGAGTGGCACCGCAAGGTGGCGGTGTCGCTGGCCGACGTCGGCTATCCGCCCGCCAGTCCCGCGACCGGGGCCAACGTCCCGACGGTCCTCCACAACGGCATGATCGCCCCGCTCCAGCCGTATGCGATCCGCGGCGCGATCTGGTACCAGGGCGAGGCCAACAACGCGCGCCCGCAGGAGTACCGGCAGCTGCTGCCCCGGACCATCGCCGACTGGCGCCGCGGTTGGGCGCAGGGCGATTTCCCGTTCCTGTTCGTGCAGATCGCCCCGTACTCCGGGATGTCGCCCGAGCTGCGCGAGGCGCAGCTGCAGATCTGGCAGGAGACAACGAATACCGCGATGGCCGTCACCACCGACTGCGGCGATGCCGAGGACATCCACCCCGCCGACAAGCGCCCGGTGGGCGAGCGGCTCGCGCTCGCCGCGCGGGCGCTGGCCTACGGCGAGACGGTCGAGTACTCCGGTCCGGTGTTCGCCGGCGCGACGTTCGAGGGCGGACAGGCGGTCGTCCGCTTCACCCATCTCGGCGGCGGTCTTGTGGCGCCCGGCGGCAAGCTCCGCGGCTTCGAGCTGGCGGGCGCCGACGGCGTTTTCCAACCCGCCCGCGCGAAGATCGTCGGAGAGACCCTCGTCGTGACGTCGTCCGCGGTCGGCGCGCCGGTGGCGGTGCGCTACGGCTGGGCGAACGTCCCCAACTGCAACCTCTTCAATGCCGCCGGCCTGCCGGCGTCGCCGTTCCGCAGCGCCCCCGGCAAGTAGGCGCCGGCTGACCGCGGGGCGCGGGGTTGTTCTGCATGATGCCGGGCGACCGTCGTTGCCTGGCGGCGGGCGTTTCCCCTCGCCCCAAACGGACCTTGCGCTGTCACCTAAGTTTGGTGGCTGATTCCGAAGATAATGCCGGGGCAGTGCCCCCGGCTGCTGCGGGGTGTTGCCTGCGCAAGCGAACCGCGGGCGGGTGCCGCGCCGGTGAAGCTCCACGCGTCGTGGTCGATGCAACCAATTGTCCGCGGCGGGGTCGTACCGTGCGGGCGCCGTGCGGTGCCTTCCGACAAATCCTCGAACTATGAACACTGATCTCTACCTGAAGGTTGTGCTGCCCCACGTCGCGCAAGTCCTCATCTTCGTCCTCGCCGTCTTCGCGTACCGGAAACGGAAGGAAGCGGGCTTCTTCTTCCTGATGCTGGGGCTGGGTGTGAACGCAGTGGTTTCGCTGCTCGCGATTCCTCCGGTGTTCGGCTTCGGCAATCCCATGGGGATGCTCGTCGAGAAAGCCGCCTGGCTGCCCTGGGTGACGCTCGGCGCGCCGCTCTTCTTCCTGCTTCTCGGCTGGGCGATCCTGGCCAAGGGCCGGAAAGAGGAAGAGGCCTGACGCTGCGGGCCGCTTGCGCCTTTGCGGTTGAGGCGGCCTGATATCACTGCCGGCTGCGGGTGCGCGCCGGGTGACGGAGCCCGGCGAGGGTTCAGCGAATCCGGCTTCCTGATGCGCATGCCGGCGTCAGGGGCCGGCGTGCAGGCTTTCCAGTCTGTTGCGGGCCGCGGCGTTGGCGGGGTCGAGACGGAGGGCGGCCTGGTACTCCGCGATCGCGCTGGTGCGGCGGGCGGGATCCTGCGCCAGTGCGGCGGCGAGGGCGCAATGCGCCTCGGCGCGCTCGGGCAGGAGCCAGACGGCCATCCGGAGCTCGGTGATCGCCTCGGTGAGGCGGCCGGGCGCTCGTGTGAGGGCTCGGCCGAGGTTGAGCTTCGCCTCGGCGAAATCGGGGTCGCGGCGGAGCGCGGTCTCGAAGGCCTCGATTGCCGCGGGAAGCCGGTCCGGCAGCTGGAGCAGGACCAGTCCGCGGTTGTTGTGCGCGGCCGCGTAGTCGCCCTTGATGCGGACGGCCTTCTCGAAGGCGGCGAGCGCCTCGGGCAGGCGGGCCGGGTCTCGCATGAGCTCCAGGCCGCGGCGGTTGTGGCGCTCGGCGGCGGCGGCGATGATCGCGACCATCCGGCTGAACTCCTCGCGGGCCTCGGCGGCGGTCGCGGCGGATTTCCCGTAGGCCACCGCGAGGTTGTAGTGGGCCATCCAGTTGTCCTCGGTCACGGCCACCGTGTGCCGGAAGAGCGTGATGGTGTTCCGCCACCGCGCCAGCTGCAGCGAGGTCAGCACCGTGCAGGCGCCCAGCGCCGCCGCCGCGGCGGCGAGGGCGGGGCGGCGGCGCGGCAGGTGCGTCGAGGCCTCGGCGCACCCCCAGACGACGATGAGCAGCAGCCCGATCGACGGGATGTAGGAGTAGCGGTCGGCCATCGTCTGGCCGCCGACCTGCACCAAGCCGATCACCGGCACCAGCGTACCCAGGAACCAGAGCCAGCCGACGGCGGCCCACGCGCGGCCCCGGCGCAGGGCGAGGACCGCGGCGGCCGTGAGCGCGAGCAGCAGCACCGTGGCGAGCGCGGTCGGGCCGAGCGGGGGCAGTTCGCCCTGGCTCGGGTAGAGCACGGCGAGCCGGGTGGGCCAGAGGAGTTTCCCGAGGTACTCGCCGTAGGCGAGCAGGGCGTTGGCGGCACGCACGGCGAGGGGGAAGTCCTCGACGTGCTTCAGCGCGCCGCCGGCCTGTTGTGCCCGGTAGGTGAGTACGCAGGAGGCCGCCGCGAGGGCGAAGAATGGAATCTTCTCGGCCACGAGCAACAGCCGAGCGCGGGCGGAGACGCCGGTCCAGCGGTGCAGCGGCCAGAGGTCGAGCAGCAGGAACACGCAGGGCAGGGTGACCAGCATCGGCTTGGCGGTGAGGCCGAGGGCCAGGGTGAGAAAGGTCAGCAGGTAGAAGGGCGCGGCCCGTGCGGCGCCCGGGCGGCGGCGTTCCGCGTAGGCCACGTAGGCCCAGGTCGTGAGCATCCAGAACAGCGTGCTCAGGACGTCCTTGCGCTCCGCGATCCAGGCGACCGATTCGACGCGCAGCGGGTGCAGGCCGAAGAACGCCGCGACGAGTAGGCTCCGCCAGAGGAGGCCGGTGGCGCGGCGCAGCACGACGAAGAGCAGCAGCGCGTTGGCGGCATGGAGCAGGATGTTGGTGAGATGGTGGCCCCACGGCGCCAGCCCGAAGAGCGTGCAGTCGAGCTGGTGCGACATCCAGGTGAGCGGGTGCCAGTTCGAGTTCTCGAAGCTCTGCCAGGCCCAGCGGACGTTCTCCCAGGTGAGCCCGCCGGCCGCGTGCGGGTTGTCCACGACGTAGGCGGGGTCGTCGTAGGT
>JAEXPG010000555.1 GCA_023447015.1 Verrucomicrobiota bacterium | reverse complement strand
CAGGAAGAGAGAAAGGGAACGTGAGGACATGGCAGTTGAGCAGGACGATTGGCCGGAGTTGCCGGCACACAGTCGCGCCCGGCCCCGCGGGCTCGGTGCGCACGAAGTCAGCGGACTCGGTGAGCCCGCTCGGTTTCAACTGCGCCTCAGGGCGCGCGTGCCGGGGCGACCACGCGCTCCACGGCCCGCCACAATCCGCCGATCTCCGGAGGTGCGGCCCGCCAAGGCGCGGCGCCGAGGGATCCATCAGGCTCCGCGACGAGCACCGGGCGCAGGATCTCAAGCAGCGTCACAACCGGCACGCCCAGCACCACCGCGCACAGATCCTCGCGCGGCACGCCGGACTCGAGCGTCTGACAATGATCCAGCTCCTCGTGCCCGCCCGCGGCGGTTGCGGTTTCGTCGCCGCCACAGCAGTCGACGGGATCGAACCAGCCGGAGGTTGCCGCCGCGCAATGCAGCGCCGCCGGCAGCCAGAAGGCGGCCAGCAACCATGCCATCGCGATGAAGACTCGGCGGTGCACGGGCGTTGGTGTGGCGCCCGCGTGAGAAATGTCAACCGACCGCGCGGTGCGCGGCCCGCCCCGCCGCATCGCGCCGGCTCAATGCGTCCGCGTGCCCGGCAGCCGGAAGTCCACGACGCCCGGCCGGTGGTCGGAGAGATAGGAGCGGAGCACCTCGCTCCGCGGCAGGCGGCAGGCGGGCGGCAGGAACACGAAGTCGAGCGCCCGGCTCGGCAGCGGCGAGGGGAAGGTGCGGGCGTTCTCCGGATGCAGCGTGTACTCGCCGTGCCGCTGGAAGTACTCGTACAGCGCCGCGGTGGCGTCGGGCGTGCGGGAGGAGTTGTTGAGGTCGCCGCAGAGGATCGGCGGCACCAGCCAGTCGGCCTGCCGGTGCTGGTATTTGATGTTCAGGTACTCCGAGACCGCCTCGGCCTGCTGCAGCCGGGCCCGCCGCGAGGCGAAGGCGAGGTGGAGGTTGGCGATCGGCACGACGTGGTGCCGGCCGATGTCGATCTCGGCGAAGAGGAAGCCCTTGCCGCCGATCTCGCTCCGACCGAAGGAGATGTTCTCCCACGCCGCGACCGGATGGCGCGAGAGGATCGCGTTGCCGTAGCGGAGCGGCTTGTCGCCGCTGCGCTGGCTGTTCACGCCCATCACCGCATAGGGCAGGCGCGTGTGTTCGCGCAGGTACTCGAGGAGGTTGAGCCGGCCGTTCCAGTGCGAGTCCTCGTCGATCTCCTGCAACGCGACCACGTCCGGCGCCAACCGCTCGAGCAGGTGGGCGATCTTGAGGACGTTGCGCCGGATCGAGGCGTGGCTGTTCAGCCCCTGGTACGGCGACAACGCCCCGCGGCCGTGGGCGATGTTGTAGGTGACGATCCGGAACGGATGCATCGTGCCGGCAACGTTGGAGGGAAGCCGCGCGCCTGCAATCCATGAGCGCACCGACATCCCCGCTCCCTCCACCGCGCTGAAAAATGGGGCGGCCAACGGGACTTGAACCCGCGACCCCAAGATCCACAATCTTGTGCTCTAACCAACTGAGCTATGGCCGCCAGAAAGAAGGCCGGCGAAAATCGACAGCGACCTCGCCGCTGTCAACCCCTTCTTCCGGCTGTTCTCACAAAGTTACGTTCTCGCGTCGCCGTCACCGCGAAGTTGCCGAGTGCGCGCTTTCCTCTCGCCGTGCCCGGCCCTCTGCTGGCAACGGGCGCGCCGCGCCGCCGCCGGGCACTCCCGCCCGCCGTCCGACCCGCGGCCCGCCGCCAGCACCACGATGCGAAAAATCCTCTTCCTCGTGCAGGGCGAAGGCCGCGGACACATGACCCAGGCCATCGCCCTCGCCCAGCTCCTGCCCGGCGCCGACATCCGTGTGCTCGTCGGCCGCAGCCCCCGGCGACAGATCCCCGAGTTTTTCACCCGCGCCTTCCCGGCCGCGGAGGGGTTCGACTCGCTCAACTTCGCCTTCGACACCAGGCACCGCTCGGTCAACCAGCTCGGCACCGTCCTCTCCGCCCTGCCCGGACTGCCCCGCTACTGGCGCACCCTCGGCGAGGTCCGCGCCCGCATCCGCGCCTTCGCCCCCGACCTCATCGTCAATTTCTTCGAGCCGCTCGGCAGTCTCGCCTCCCGCGGGCTGGGCATCCCGACCGTCGCGCTCGGCCACCAGTTCCTCTTCGAGCACCCGCAGACGCCGTTTCCCGCCCGCAGCGGCCTCCAGCGCCGCGCCTTCCGCGCCTACCTGCGCTTCTTCTTCGGCCATAGCGACCGCAAGCTCGCCCTCTCCGCCTACCCCGCCCCGCCGCCCCGCGATGTCGTCGTGGTCCCGCCGCTCCTCCGCGCCGAACTCTTCGCGCTCCGCCCGCGCCTCGGACCCTTTGCGCTGACCTATGTCGTGAACCACGGTTATGCCGCCGACATCGGCCGCTGGCCGTTGCCCACCGTGTGCTTCTGGGACAACCCCGACGCCCCACGCCGGCTCAAGCGCGGCCAAGTCCTGTTCCACCGCATCGACGACCACGCCTACCTGCGGTTCATGGCGCACTGCGGCTGCCTGGTGACCACTGCCGGCTTCGAGTCGATGTGCGAGGCCGCCTACCTCGGGAAACCGATGGTGCTCGTGCCCGTCGAAGGGCATTTCGAGCAGCTCTGCAACGCCACCGACGCCGCCGCCCACGGCATCGCGACCCACGCCGGTTCGTTCACCACCATCGATCTTGCCGCCGCGCAACCGCCCCGCGTCGACCGCGCTTGGCTGGCGGCGGCCGGGACCACAATTCCGCCTTTGCTCGCCGCCGTCGCGGCTCGCAACGGCGTGGAGAAACGTCATTCGCGCAGTTCAAAAGAACGCGCTTTCCATTCCGTGGCCGGGGTGTCTTAGATGGCTCCCATGTCCCTCCGCAAACTCCTCGGCAAAGACGAAAAGTTCTTCGACCTCCTGGAAGCCAGTGCCGAAGAGGCGAAGTCGAGCACCGCCCTGCTCGGAAAGTTCCTCGCCACGGTCGACGACCCCGCCAAGCGCCAGAGCCTCGACGAGTTCGTGCTCAGCCGCCGGAAGGACAAGCGCATCACCTCCCAGATCACCGAGGAGCTCTGCAAGACCTTCGTCACCCCGCTGGAGCGCGAGGACATCGAGGCGCTCTCCCTCGCCCTCTACCGCATCCCGAAGGGCGTCGAGAAGGTCGTCGAACGCCTCTCCATCTATCCCGGTCCGGTGCCGCAGGCCCACCTCCAGCGCCAGGTCGCCCTCATCGAGTTGGCCGCCGACGCCGTCATCTTCATGGTCAAGCAGCTGCGCCACGGCACGCGCTTGGACAAAATCCAGGACGCCAACGCCCGTCTCCAGCACGCGGAAGGCGAAGCCGACAAGGTCATGCTCGAGTTCATGAAGGAACTCTACAACGGCCCCTACGACGCCAAGCAGTTCGTCGTCCTGCGCGAGCTCTACGAGATGCTCGAGAAGGTCATCGACCGCTGCCGCGACGCCGGCAACGTCGTCTTCCAGATCGTCCTGAAGTACTCCTGAGGCGAGCGCCATGGAGATCCTGCTCCTCGTCATCTTCGCCGCGCTGGCCTTCGAGTACATCAACGGTTTCCACGACGCCGCCAACGCGATCGCCACCGTCGTCTCCACCAAGGTCCTCACGCCTCGGCAGGCCATCCTGCTGGCCGCGGTCACCAATCTCATCGGCGCCTTCATCGGCGTCGGCGTCGCCAAGACGATCAGTTCCGGCCTGGTGGACGCCAGCGTCGCCACGACCACCACGGTGCTCGCCGCGCTGATCGGCGCGATCATCTGGAATCTCATCACCTGGTGGCTGGGTCTGCCGTCCAGCTCGAGCCACGCCCTCATCGGCGGCCTCTGCGGCGCCGCGCTCGCCACGGCCCACGGCAAATGGAGCGTCCTGATCTGGGCCGCCACCGACGCCAAGGGCAAGCATGTCGGTCTCTGGCACAAGGTCGTCATGCCAATGGTCACCTCGCCGATCATGGGCTTCATCGTCGCCGCGCTGTTCATGGCGCTGCTCTACATCATCC
>JAEXPG010000537.1 GCA_023447015.1 Verrucomicrobiota bacterium | reverse complement strand
CGCGGCCCGGGAAACCTCACGGGCCGGTTGCGAACAGGATCACTTTCAGGCGCATGAAGGCGCGGGGGCTGCCGGCCGGCATGCAGGTGCGGACCAGCACCGACTCGCCGTCGGTGCCCGGCACCCGGATGAGCTCTGCGGTGTACATGCTCTCGGTCACAGTGCCGAACGGTCCGGAGGTCCACCCGTCGATCCAGTTCTCGAGGTCGGTGCTGGTCTGCACCGCATAGTTGAGGTCGGTGGCGGCGGCCGAACACCAGAACGAGAGGGCCATCTGGGGGGCGCTGCCGTCGCTGGTGAGCCCGCCGGCTGGCACGGGGGCCGAGTCTGCGGCGAGCGGATCGCCGCCGCCGGCGTATTCGAGGATATTGGTCAAGCCGTCGCCGTCGGGGTCGGCTGCGGGAGCCGAGTTGGCCGGTTCGGCGGTACCGAAGTGCCCGCGCCGCCAGGTGTCGTAGGGCGAGAGCTCGTCGGCTCCGAGGTCCATGCGGGCGCCGGTGAGCCGCGCGAGCCGGTCGATGTCGCGTTCGTCATCCTCGGGCTTTGCGGCCGGGTCGCCGGCTTCGATGGCGGGTGAGTCGGAGCGAAGGTGGAGGTCGGGGAGCGTGGAGCCGGAGGCGGCCGGCCGGCGGAGTTTGGGGTCGGTGAAGAGCGAGTGGGCGTCCTGGGCGGAGGAGGATTTCCACGCGGCGAAGCCGGTGTACGGGGTGTTCTTCCATTGCCACTCGGACGCGGTGGCGCCGCCGGGCGCCCACCAGAGGTTCCAGTCGAACCGGTTGTCGGAGTTGGTGGACTTGCCGCTGATGGTGGCCCCGACGGGGTTGCTGCAGAGCAGCGCCTGGGCGCCGGCGAAGACGAGGTTGTGGCGGAGGGTGTTGTGGTGGCACCAGTGGTTGAACTGGATCTCGCCGTTGCCGTCCGCGCGGGTGTCGTTCGCCCAGAGGGTGTTCGCGTAGACCTGGTTGTACTCCGAGCCGCCGTTGCCGGGTTCGGCGCCGCCGAGGAGGATGCCGCCGATGCGGTTGCCCCAGATGAAATTGTTGCGGGCGGTGATGTGGTCGGTCGTGCGGTTCGTGTGCTCGCTCGTCAGCTCGAGGCCGATGTCGTTCTGGTAGCTCACGTTGTTCTCGATGACGATGTCGGTGCCGCCGTCGACATAGAGGCCGTCGGCGCCCGGGGCGTTGCCGTAGGCGGGGTTGGCGGTGCTGGTGCACTCCCAGACGGTGTTGCCGCGAATGACGCCCTGTCGCGCACGGTCCTGGGCCGGGTCCTCCGTGCAGGTGCCCTCGTAGCCGATGGCGACGATGCCGATGTTGGTGTTGTGGTGCACCCGGTTGTTGGTGACGAGGAAGCCGACGACGTTGCCGTTGATCGCGAGGGACTCGCTGTTGCCCAGCTGGCAGTGGTGGATCTCGTTGTCCGCGACGACGAGGCCGGTGATCGGTTCGGCGGTGTCTCCGTAGGCGGCGAAGCCGAAGGCGTTGCCGTCGGCGAAGTGGTTGGAGATGTCGTGGATGTTGTTGCCGCGGATCTCGATGTCGTGGCTGGCGCCGTGGAGGAAGATACCGCAGGGGACCTTGTTCGGGCTCTGGGCGGAGGAGGAGACGCGGAAGTTGGCGAGCTCGAAGCCGGTGATGCGCAGGAACGCGGCGTCGCGGATGGTGATGAGCCCGGTGTTGTCGTCGGGCGGAGTGAGGGTGGAGCCGTCGAGCAGCGGCGTTTCACCCGGGTAGGCCGCGAAGGTCAGGGGGTGTGCGGCATCGGTGCCGGAGCGCGTGATGGTGACGCGCTGCCGGTAGGTGCCGCCGCGGACGTGGACGGTGTCACCGCCGGTGAGGTTGGGGTGGTCGGCGGCGTGCTGGAGCGTGGCCCAGGGGGCGTTGAGCGTGCCGTCGGCCGAGTCCTGGCCGTTCGGGGCGACGTAGTAGTCCGCCGCTGCGAGCTCCGCGGTTCCGGCAAGGAGCGACAGGCCGAGCAGGCATGCCGTGGCGAGAGGCTTTCCCATCAGAATATCCATCCGGCCACTCCATCCGGAGTCCGGCGGGAAAGGCCAGCCGCATGGCACCGCGGAGGCGTAAACCGAAGTTGAAATCGCACCGGGGTCCGCCGGCCCGCCGCTCAACCGTGGCGGGCGGCGACCTGCCGGGCGACGACGGCGATGCGCTGGCGGAGCTCCTTCGGGGCGAGGACCTCGACGTGCTCGCCCCAGCTCAGGACCCAGCGCTCGACCTCGGCGAGGTCGGCGAGCTGGAGCACGAGCTCGATCCCGCCGTCGCGCCGGTCGGTCAGTTCCTGGGAATCGTGCCAGAAACGTTCGCGGACAAGCTGGGCGGCCCAGGGGTCGAAACGCAGACGCACGCGGTAGTCGCCGGAGCCGGCGATGATGCCGAAGCTGCCGCCGAGGTGCTCGCGGATGGAGAAGCCGGCGGGGCGCGGGAAGGTGCGCTTGGTCAGCTCGACGGCGGCGATGCGCGGGAGCGCGAAGGTGCGTTTCGCGGCGCGGTCGAGGTCGTTGCCGATCAGATACCACTGGTTGTCGACGCAGCACAGGTGCCACGGCTGCACGCGCCGGCGGGCGGGCCTGGTGTCGCCGAGGCCGCGGTAGTCGAAGGCGATCTCGCGGGTCTCGAGGACGGCCTGGCTGAGCTGGCGGAAGAGCTCGAGGTCGGCGCGGGCGGGGCCGGCGGCCTTGAAGGAGAACACGTGGCGCGCGGCGCCGAGGGCGACGGTGACGGGGCCGTCGAGCTGCGCGGTGAGCTTGGCAAAGGCGTTGGTGAGCGGCGCCTCGAAGGCGGTGCCGGCGTACTGCTCCACCGCCTTCTGCGCGACGAGCAGCGCAACGAGCTCGCCCTCGGTCATGGTGACGAGCGGGAGGTTCTCGACGGGTTGCGCGTAGTAGTAGCCGTGGCGCGGCTCGTCGTACTCGATGGGGAGATTCCAGCGGTCGCGCATGAACTCGATGTCGCGCTGGATGGTCTTCGGCGACACCTCGAAGTGCGCGGCCAGCGAGGAGCAGTTGGGGAGCTTGTCGAGCTGGAGCTGCTCGTGGATGTAGGTCATCCGCTCGTAGGGCGGCCGGGTGAGGCGGGACGGGGCGGCGTCGGGCATGCGCGATTTCTGCGGGGCCGGACGGCGGATGTCCAACCCTCTCGGGCATGATGCGCGCATGATCCGACTGACCTCCGACCGTCCCGAGAACGACTCCGAAGAGACTCCGGTGGAATTCGCCGCGCGCCTGTGGCTGCGCACCGCGGTGCTGGCCTGGCTGTGCTGGCTGGTGCCGCTCGCGTTGGCGGCGGTGGCGCGCGGGCTGGGTTGAGGCGCGGACCGCGCGTGCCGCGCAGTGGACTGGCGGGGAAATGAAGGGTTCCCCGTGTCCGCGGGTTTGTTCGCGGAGCATCGCGTGCGATGCCTCCTCCCATGTCCGAGTTCCTCAGTTCGCCGAATGCGCCGCCGGTCCGGCCCCGTCCTCCGGGGCCCGGCAAGGCGCCGCGTCTCCTGGTGGTGGCTGGGAACTCCGACGAGAGCACTGCGGCGATGTTGCGCGGGGTCGCCCGCCACCAGCAGCAGAGCGGGGGACGGAGCGTGCTCGCCGACGAACTCCCCGACGCGCCGGAGGAACTGCGCGAGCTGCTGGCACACGGCTGGGACGGGGTGGTCGGTTGCGCGACGTCGGCAACGCTGGCGGCCGCCTGCGCCGCGGCGGGGCTGCCCCTTGTCGTACTTGGCGATGCGCCGGTTGGCGGCGGTGAACACCGGATACGGCCCGACGCGGTGTCGATCGGAGCCATGGGCGGAGAATTTTTCCTCGAACGGGGATTTCGTCGGTTCGCCTTTGTGGAAGGCGACGGGACGGAGCGGACCCGCGAGTGCGCTGCCGGGTTCGCGGAGGCGGTGGAGCTCGCCGGGCTCGAGGTGGCGGTCCTGGGCCTGGCCGCCCCCGCAGGCGGACTGGCGGTCTCCCCGATGCGCAGGGCGCTCGAACAGTGGCTGCGCACCGTTCCGAAGCCGGTCGCGGTGATGGCCTCCGACGATCGCTGCGCGATGCGGGTGCTGGAGTCCGCCCATGCCTCCGGCTGTCTGGTGCCGGAGGAAGTGGCGGTGCTCGGGGTGGGCAACGAGACGGCGCGGTGCGAGCTGGCGACGCCGACGCTCTCGAGCATCGATCCCGGTTGGTTCGAGTGCGGCTTCCAGGCGGCGAGGCTGCTCGGGCAACGCCGTGAGCAGCCCGCGGTCGCCCCGTGCGATCTCCGGCTTGATCCGGCGGGGGTCGTGCCGCGCCGCTCGACCGACGTGTCCGCCGTCCGCGACCCGGTGGTGTCGGCGGCGGTGCGCCGCATCGCCGAGCACGCCTGCGGCGGCCTGACGGTGGGTGACCTCGTGCGGCAGGGCGCGGTGTCCCGTGCGCAGCTCGAGAAGAAGTTCCGCCGGCATCTGGGGCGTTCGCCGCAGTCGGAGATCCGGCGCGTGCAGATCGCGTGCATCCGGCAGCTGCTGGCCGACACCGAGCTGCCGCTCAAGGCCATCGCGGAGCGCACGGGCTTCGCCTACCCCGAGCATCTGTGCGTGGTCTTCCGGCGCCTGACCGGCGAGACGCCCGGGGCATACCGCCGGCGCCAGTCCCTCCGTGGACCGGCGGGCGGCGACGGGATGCCGGGGACGGAGGGCGCGGAGTCCGACCGCGTCGTCGGCTCGTCCGGGTAACAGAAATCAATCGCCGTAGAACCGGATGACTGGGGACGGCCCGCGGGCCGGGGTTGTGGGGGGAGCTGGACCGGGCGCCGGTCGCGGCCGCCGGCACGGGCCGGATCCGCCGGGCGCCCTGTCCCGCTCACCGACTCCCGGCCATTGTATCCAAACAGTGGTCGGAACGCCCGCCCGTGCGCCACGGGCCGGCCCTCCCCCCCGGGGCGGGTCGCAACCCACGATGAAAGACCAACCATGAACTGCAGAATCACCACGGCCGGAGGGCTTGTCTCCGCCGTCGCCCTGTCGCTGGCCCTCCCCGGCACGGCCCCCGCCCAAAGTGCGCCCAACCCGGCGGGCCCGACCCCGTCCGCCGACGAGGAGGTCGTCGTCCTCAGCCCCTTCGAGGTCACCGCCTCGGAGTCGACCGGCTACGTGGCCACGACCACGATGGCCGGATCGCGCATCAACACCGAACTGCGGGACGTCGGCTCCGCGATCTCGGTCGTCACCGCGGAGTTTCTCCGCGACACCGGCGCGACGAACAACCAGACGCTGCTGCAGTACACGACCAACACGGAGGTCGGCAGCATCGGCGGCAACTTCGCCAACGCGCGCGCCGGCGCCACGCAGGACGAGGCCGCGACGTTCACGAACCCGAACACGAACACCCGGGTGCGCGGCCTCGCCGCCGCCGACAACACCCGCAACTTCTTCCTCACGTCGATCCCGTGGGACGCGTACAACGTCGACCGCGTCGACATGCAGCGCGGCCCCAACTCGATCCTGTTCGGCATGGGCAGCCCGGCCGGCATCATCGACACCACCACGAAGACGGCGCAGTTCCGCAACTTCGGCGAGGCTGAGCTGCGCTACGGCAGCTACGGCTCGAACCGCGTGATGCTCGACTACAACCGGATGCTGCTCAAAGACGAGCTGGCGCTGCGGCTGGCGGCCGTGCGCGACGACACGCAGTACAAGCAGGATCCCGCCCACAGCCTCGCCCGCCGGTTCTTCGCCACCACCCGCTGGGAGCCGAAGTTCCTGAAGAAGGGTCCGCATCGCACGGTGGTGAAGGCCAGCTTCGAGACCGGCGAGGTGCGCAGCAACAGTCCGCGCACCATCACGCCGATCGATTACATCACGCCCTGGTTCACCGCGATGAACAAGGGCACCTACGACCCGACGACGGTCCAGGACAACAACGGGTTCACCGACGCGGGCGGGAACACCTACTATCCCGGTGATCGCGGCGAGGCGATCCCCACCCTGCAGAACGGCCAGGCCAACCCGGTCTACGAGCCGTGGCTGGGCAACTTCGCGCAGTCGTTCGGCGGCCCGCTCGCCTTCTTCCCGGACGCGGGCAGCGGCGCGCAGTCCGGCATCGTCCTGTCGGAGTTCGCCAACATCTACGGCCTCACCTCGACCGGTGCGGTCCAGGGCAGCGGCACCGGGATCGGCGGCCTCAACTACTCGCGGCGTGTGAGCGTCGACCAGTACCTGCAGTATGCGATCGACGTCGGCCTCCCGTACAACGGCTTCGGCGTATACAAGAACCGGACGCTCTCCGATCCGTCGATCTTCGACTTCTACAACCAGCTGCTCGACGGGCCGAACAAGAGCGAGTGGCAGAACTTCCGGAACTTCAACGCCAGCCTGTCGCAGACGTTCTTCGACCAGCGGTTCGGGTTCGACGCCTCCTACGATTGGCAGAGCTACGACAGCGGTGCGGTCTCCTTCCTCGGCGGCCAGCGCGCCGGAATCTACATCGACGTCAACGAGAACGACCTCGATGGCAGCCCGAATCCCAACCTCGGCCGGCCGTTCCTGAGCGACGGCGTGCAGTACGGCAACAATGCCGCCACGACCACGCGGGAGTCCTCGCGCGTCACGGTGTTCGCGACGCACGACTTCAACCGCGGCCGCGCCGGCGGCTGGTGGCGGAAGCTGCTCGGCCGGCATGTCGTGACCGGTCTCTACAGCCAGGACTCGAGCCAGGTCGACAACCGCAACTTCATGCGGTACGGCACCGACACCGCCTACGCCAGCTGGGTCACGACCACGCCGGCGACGCAGAAGATCACCGACAATCTCCGGCAGGTGAACCCGGTGGTCTATCTCGGGCCGTCGCTGCTCTCCGCCAGCTCCGCCGCCGGGGCGCACATCCCCCATCCGACGGCGCAGCAGGTCCCGACCACCGCCACGATCCGGATGTTCGACTCCCATTGGGACTCGACGGTCGATCCGGCGGCGCCGTGGACCAACCCGTACAACAACAACGCCAGCACCCAGTCCGAGAATCCTGAGAACTACGTCGGGTGGACGGCGGTCCCGCTCAACATCATCAGCGCGGCCGACGGCAACCAGGACGCGCTCACCTACCAGGCGCAGAAGACCCGCACCCGGGTCGCCTCCAAGGCGGCCGTGCTGCAGTCGTTCCTGTGGGACGGGGCGCTCGTCGGCATGTGGGGCGTGCGCAACGACCACGTCAAGAACTGGAGCCTCAACGCGCCCCTGACCACGGACGGTCGCGCCATCCTCGCGCCGGACGTCTACCGTCTCGCGGACGAGCCGGGGATCGAGGAGGACAACACGACGACCTGGAGCGTCGTCGCGCATCTCCACAAGTTCATCGGCGCCCGCGCGCCGCTTCATGTCAGCCTCTTCTACAGCGAGTCCGAGAACTTCCAGCCCGGCGCCGGCCGGGTCGATCTCTTCGGCAACGGGCTCTCCAGCCCGAGCGGCCGGACGAACGACCGCGGCATCGTGATCTCGACCAAGGATGAGCGATTCTCGCTCAAGGTGAACAAGTACGAGACGCGCATCCGCAACGCCTCGGCCACGCTCGACGGCACCTGGTTCCTCGGCGGCGTCGAGGAGTGGGGCGCGGAATGGGCGAACATCTTCGAGCACAACCTGACCGGCATGACCATGGCCTCCGCCGAGCCCGGCGGCACCGGCGGGCGCTACACCTATGCACCGGCCACCGGCGAGACGCAGGCGCAGGCCTCCGCCCGCGAGGCCGCCGCCGTGGCCGCCTGGCGCGCGCATCAGGCGCGCATCCCGACGGCGTATTGGAACGCCTGGCACCTGAGTCGCACCGCCGTCGAGGACATGCAGCAGCAGGGTCCCGCCGGTTTTGCCGTCACCCAGGACTACGTCTCGAAGGGCTGGGAGTTCGAGCTCACCGCCAATCCGCTGCCCAACTGGCGCGTCAGCCTGAACGCCGCCAAGACCACCGCCGTGCGCAACAACATCGGCGGCGCGGCGCTGGCCGAGTTTGTCGAGATCGTGAACAACGACCTCGTCAACACCGCGGCGGGCGATCTGCGCATCTGGTGGGGCGGCGCGGGCAACCCGACCATCCTGCAGCTGTGGCGGCAGACCTTCTACACGAACTATGCGTCGCTGCGCCTCGCCGAGGGCACCGCGACCCCGGAACTGCGCAAGTGGCGCGTCAACCTTGTCACGAACTACGACTTCAAGTCCGGTTTCCTGAAAGGCGTGAACGTCGGCCTGGGCTACCGCTGGCAGGACAAGGTCGCCATCGGCTATCCGGTGATCCCGACCGACGATCCGAACACGGCGGTCTACGACTTCGATAACCCGTACTACGGGCCCAGCGAGGACGCCGTGGACTTCTGGATCGGCTACGGCCGGAAGCTCACCGCGAAGATCGACTGGCACATCCAGCTCAACGTCCGCGACGCCTTCAAGGGCAACAAGCTCATCCCGCTGACGACCCAGCCGGACGGCTCGACCGCCGCCTGGCGCATCGCCCCGGCGCAGACGTGGACGCTCACCAACACGTTCAAGTTCTGACCGTCAACGAGTGTAGGATACCAAGAAAAGCCGGATGCAGACCGGTGGCCCCGGGATCGCCGCCTAGCGGCGGTCCCGGGGCTTGCTGTTCCCGGGCTGCGCCGCCGGCGACGGTGGGAGTCCGAAGAATGGTGACAGTGCTCCCGGTCGCTGGCTCGAGTCGCCGGCCCTTGCCGGGCAGGCGGGATCCCCGTCTGTCCGGTGCAATCGGAAGCCCTTGTCGCAACCGGGGCGGCGGCGGGTCACGAAACGGGACTCATTGGGGCGACGCTGCTTCCGAATTGGTGGGGGCTTGCGATGGGTTCTATCGAGCCGGACCGGTCTTCTGCGTGCTGCTCACGTTGCCGTACACATCGTACCGGCTGATCGTCCAGGCGGGCTGCTCGCCGGGGGCGTAGGGCTCCGATTGTGCGACGAGCTGGTTCATGAGGTTGTATACGGTGTCGGTAATGGTGGTGGTGCCATCCAGATTCTCGGTGACGACCCGGATCTCGCGATCGATCCGATCGTGATAGGTGGTGACGGTCGGTTCGCCGGTCTTCTCGACGTGAATGGCGAAGCAGGTGGTCTGGTTGATGCCGGTCACACCGGATGGCGGACGCACCTGCTGCTGGCGACGCCAGCCCTCGCCTTCCGGCGTCGTCCAGGCGTACCTCGTTGTTTTGAGGAAGCCGGAGTCGGTGTTCGCGACGCGGGTCTGCCGCCCGAGTCCGTCGTGGACGGCGGTGGCCTTCGAGCCGTTCTCGTACAGGACCTTGTTCCAGGCGCGGAAGAGCGGGTTGTACTCGGAGCGGTAGCGGTTGCCGTCTTCCTCGGTTTCGTCGGTCGCGAGGTCGAGTTCGTCGTCGAAGGCATGCGCCGTGTACTGGATCTCGATGGTGGGGGCGGCGTCGGACTTGCCGAGTTCCCGGGTGTGGACACTGCGCTGGACGATGCGGCCGCGGGGGTCGCGGTCGTAGTGGGTTTCGGTGCTGGCCTTCGGGGCGGAACCGGTGGTGTGGGTCGGGTCCACGGTCTTGCGCGCCAACAACGCGGTGTTGGCGAAGTACACGTAGGTTGTGAGCGGTGACGTGATGGTGGACTTGCCCTCCTTGTTCTCCGACGAGACCTCGGACTCGAGGAGACTGGTGAGCAGGTCGTCCGCGTTCTTCGGGGTGCGGTAGGTCCATGTCTCCTTCCGGAAAGCCCCGCGTCCGTGGTCCGTGTACGTGGTGCGCTTGTTGCCGAAGGTGATCAGGCCGGGGAGCAGGTTGTCGGCGGGTGGTGCCGGTCTCCCGTTCGAAGCCCGGTAGTCCGGCTGGAGGACATGCGGCACGGCGACCTCGGGAGGGCGGGTCGGCGCGGGCTTGGCGGAGTCCTGATTGTCGAACCAGTGCGAGGTCGTGGTGCGGCCGGTGGGCGAGGGTGGCAGTGTTGGACGAAACAGCGGTTGCGGGCCCGGAGGCTCGGAGCTGTCGTAGGAGTAGTCGGGCATCGAGTTGTTCGGCCAGCGGGTCTCCACGGTCCGCGACACGAACGGATAGACGGTGCCCCAGGGTTTTCCGGTGGCGGGATCGACGGCCGCGTCGAACAGCACGGAGTTGTCCTCGTTGCTGATGAGCTTGAGCCAGACCTTCCGGTCGCGCTGCCAGAAACGGTAGGTTTGCTCGCGGCAGGTCAGTCCCGTCATGGGAAAGGAGTGGGCGAGGAACTGGTATTTGAGAAACCCCGTCTGCTGGTCGAGCGTCGTGAAGGCGACGAAGCCGAGCGTGCCGCGGCCGGCGAAGTCGAGGCGGTTGCCGGCATAACGGTAGGTGAATTGGGACGGGGTGTCGCCGGCGGTGTCCTTCCAGATGTCGGTGGCGACGGGGGTGGCGGCGCGGAGTTCG
>JAEXPG010000517.1 GCA_023447015.1 Verrucomicrobiota bacterium | reverse complement strand
AGCCGTTCGTCCACTGCCAGAGCCCGCACGCCCCGGCGTCGAAGAAGTACGGCAAGAGCCGCGTGCCGTGGCTCTCCGGCACGGCATCGTGGGCCCACTACACGGCCACGCAGTTCATCCTCGGCGTCCGCCCGCAGCTCGACGGTCTCGTGATCGATCCCTGCATCCCGAAGAGCTGGACGGGCTTCAGCGTGAAGCGCACCTTCCGCGGCAAGAAGCTCGAGATCGACGTCGTCAACGCCCCCGGCGTGAGCAAGGGCATCGCCTCGCTCACCGTCGATGGCAAGGCGGTCGAAGGAAACTTCATCCCGACGAAGCTCCTCAAGAACGGCTCGAAGATCGTCGCCCAGATGGGCTGAGCGGGCGCTCAACCTGTAGCCGGCCGCGTCGAGGCCGGCTTTCCCCCTTCAAAAGGACGGCTCTCCGGATCCGTCCTTTTCCTTGTCCGCCCGCCGCCGGACGGCACCGCCGTTCAGCGGATCGGGAATGTGGAAATCAGGAAAACGGGAACGGAGTCCTCGTCATTCTGCCCTGCGGCAGAATCTTCGGCAGAGACCACCGAGGTGGGGGAGCTCACAGAGTGAGGACGGAACGATGTAGGAGCCTGCTTGCAGGCGATTCCGCGGTAGGGCGAACCGTCCCCGGTTAGCCGCAATCCCGTAGGCTGTTTCTTCAGGGCGACCCGACAGATCCGGATGACAGCCAAGGAAGAGAACGAAGCCGCGACCGACGGAAGATCTTCACCACAGAGAACACAGAGGGCACAGAGATCGGATCGACCGAAGTCGGAGCCTGCCACGACCGCTCCGCCAGAGCGAAGACCGCCAAGGCTTTCGGTCCCGTAGCTGGACGGCGGAGCCGTTCAGCTGTTTTCGCCGCGGCCCAGCCGCTCCAGCGCTTCCCCCTCGTACACGTGCCAGCCGGGGCGGACATCGCCCGCCACCCGTGCCAGCGCTCGCGCCACGTGCTCGGCGCGGATCGGGCGGTACTTCCGCCAGGGGCCGACGCACACAAATTTCCACAATCCGGAGAAGACGATGCCGAGTTTCTCGGCCGGGCGCGATTCGGCGCGTTGCCCGAGCAGCAGCGAAGGGTGCAGCACATGCACCGTCGGCAATTGCTGCGCCGCCAGCGCCTCCTCCAGTTCGCCCTTCACGCGATTGTAGAAGACGCGCGATTGTGCGGAGGCGCCGACCGCGGTGACGATGCCGAACACGCCCACACCGGCGGCCTTGGCCGCCTGTGCGAGCCGAAGCGGGTAGACGCTGTCGACCTCGCGGAATGCCGCCTGGCTTCCCGCCTTCTTGATGGTCGTCCCCAGCGCACAGAGCACCGCATCCGGCCGGTCGCGCCGGAGCGCCGCCGCGAGATCATCGAAGTGCTCCGTGCCCACGAACCGCAGTTTGGCATGGGTTTGGTCCGGCGCCCGTCGCCCCACCGCCACGACCGTGCCGACGTTCGGATCCGCCAAAAGGATTTCCAAGCACAGGTTGCCCACCAACCCCGTCGCCCCGGCCAGCCAGATGGTCTTCATGCGAACCGGAGTAGTGCGGCCACGCGGGTCCGGCAACGCTCCGGCGGCGGATGGTTCCTTGTCGGATCGAGCGGCGGAACGGCGGGGTCGTGCGGCTGCTTCACTTCCGCGTTGGTCGCCGCCTCCGTCGCAGGCGCCAGCGCTGGTCTGCCGCGACGATGTAGCCGGGGCACTCCGGCGCGCCGCAGCGGCAGGGATTGGCCGCCCAGTGCCGGAACCGGAAACCGTAGTCGAAGGAGATCTCCTCGCCCGCCGCGATGTCGCGCGCAGCCACGATCCAGATGCGTCCGCGTCGCCGCTCCGCCCGGCAGTTCGGGGCGCAGGAGTGGTTGATGTAGCGGCTCATGTTGCCGTGCCGGCGCGGGTCGATGTCGTAGCGCTGGTTGAGCCGGAAGGTCATCGTGCTGACCGCCTCGCCGCGCCGGACGCGTTCGAGGCGCTGCGCCTCCCGGCGGGCGCTCTCGGTCTTCGTGATGCGCTCGCCCTTGTACTCGATGATGACGTAGCCCGCCGGGATCGCGACCCGCGCGTACACGCCATCGCCGTGGATTTCCGACCGCGCGCGGCGGATCACCCAGGAGGGCGGCACGAGGGGATCGGTGCGGGATGATTTGGTGCTCAAGTGACGGGAGGGAACGGCGGTGGCGTGGTTCGCCGAGTCAGCCGCGGGAAGCGCGCCGGTCACTTCCGAAATGCGAGCGTCTGCGCCGCCCCGAGATCTGGTCGCTGTAGGCCAGGGCGCCGACCTGGCCTCCTGCGGCGAGCCACCTCACCGCGGTGGCCTACAGGGGGATGATTCTAGAACTGTAGGCCAGGGCGGTGACCTGGCCATTCGCGGCGGGCCACCTCACCGCGGTGGCCTACAGCGGTTGCGCGCATTTCTGCGACTTTTGTCCGGTCGCGGTGTGTTTCCCGATGTACCGCCATGAAACTGCTTCTCTCCCTCCTGCTCTGGACGCTCCTGCTCGTGTTGTGCTGGCCGTTGGCGCTGCTGTTTCTCTTCGCCTTCCCCGTGCTCTGGCTGCTCGCGATCCCGTTCCGGATCATCGGTGCGCTGATCGAGGCGCTGCTGGCGCTGGTTCGTGCGTTGCTCTTCCTGCCGGCGCGGCTGCTGGGCGCATAGGCTGGTTTCCTGTCGAGTCGTGGCGGCCAGCTTTCCCTCTCTGCCTTCGACGAGGCGTAGTCGGCGTCGGATGGGATGCATCCCCGCCGGGGAGGCGGTGGGGCGCGTCGCGCAATCCGCGGCGGTATTCTACTCCAGCATGAAATGTTTCCGCGGCTTGGGGCCGGCCGCTTCGCCGGCGGTGCTGCCGGCCTTGTTCTTGGCGGGCTTCTTCGCCTTGGTGCCGGGGAGCACGCCGATGCGCGGGTCGAGCGTGCGGATGAGGCGGACGAGGCGCTGGGCGTCGGACTCGAAGCTGGCGGCGGCCTCGGGCAGGTAGAGCCACTTGGATAGGACCGGGTGTGGCGTCAGCGCAGGAAATTCGGCGATGAGCGAGGGTTGGTGTTCCCGTTCCGTGGGGACGAGCACGCCGCGCCAGGGCTCCTCCTTCCACGTGAGATAGAGCACGAAGCGGCCGCCGTAGTGCACCGCGCGTCCGCCGAACATCGCCTTGTCGAGGTACGAGGGATCGTCGCACAGGGGCTCCGCGATCCAGAGGAGGGGATGAGGCTGTTTCGGCGGCATGGGGAGGGCGGAGAACGGGGAAACCCGGCGCTCGGCAAAGCAGGAAGCGGGCGGAGGGTTTCGCTGTGTGCTCCTGTTTACCCGGGGCCCAGACTGGTCCGAACGATCGTGTCGGCGGAAGCGTACCGCCTACTTCCCGCGCACCTGGTTGATCAGGTCCTGGGCGGCGGTGCCGATCTCCTTGCCGAAATCCACCGCCTTGTCGCGGAAGGCGCGGTCGCCGAGCGTGGCGACGGCGGTCTCCGTGACCATCTTCAGGACCTGCGGCAGGATCTCCGCCGCGGCCTCGGCCGGAGTGGCGCCGCCCTTCGCGACGCCGATGTCGCTGAGTTCGAGGCGGGCCAGCGGGACCTCGAGCTTGGTGCCGCCGACCGCGACCGTGACCTTCGCCCCTTCGAGGACGAAATGGCGGATGATGATCTTCTTCGTCGACCCGCTCCCCGCCGGCTGGGCCGACGGCTGTTTCCCGCCCGAGCTCTTCTCGAGGTTGTCGAGGATGGTGCCGAGGTTGGAGGAGATCAGCTTCGTCTCGTAGATGAAATCGGGCTTCTCCACCACGACCTCCTCGACGTCGACCACCTCGCTGAAGAGCGAGAGCGGCTTCACCTTCACCGCCACGCGGTCGACGGAGATCGCCTTCTCGGTCCGGAATCCGGTGGGATTGCCGACGAACAGCTTCTTCATCCAGCCGCCACCGGTGAAGGGCGACAGATGCGCGGCGCCGAGCGTGACCTGGGTGCCGGTGAGCGGCGGTCCGTACTTGTTCACGGCGGCGACGGCGCCGCGGCCCAGCGCATCGCCGAGGAAGAAGTAACCGCCGAGCAACACGGCGAGCAGGACAAGCAGAAGGACGGCTTTGGACGTTTTCATCGAGGAAAGAGGGCGCGGAGTGGGACGAGGCTAGGCCGGGAAAGTTCCGCGGCAAGGATGGCGTGCGCGGTGGACCGGCGGTTGCGAGGCGCGACAGGTGGTGGTGGTTCGGCCGGTGGTGGAGCGAAGCGCAGCGATCCAACCCTCCGTAGCCATCGTTGGGCGGGACCGCGCGCGTTGTTCGTCGGTGAGACGAGTCCGGACCGTCGCGGTGGCGCTGGTGGGCCCTGCGGGATTCGAACCCGCAACCAAGGGATTATGAGTCCCCTGCTCTAACCATTGAGCTAAGGGCCCGTGATGCTCGCTGGGGCGAGAGTGCGGCCGAGGCTGGCAAGTCGGCGGAGTGCTTCAACTGGATTCAGCGCGATCGGATGCGTTCGGATCGTTCTGCTGGTTTCGCCGCCTGCGGCAGACGCTTGTGGGCGGGGCGGCCGCCCGGCGTCTCCGCTGCGGGGTGCGCAAGCGCTGTCGGCGGGCTTGCGCGGGTGCCGGATTTCCAGTAACTCAGCGCCTCACGGTTTTCCGGAACCCGTCACCGCTTCTCGAATCACAGCACCATGCACCTGCGCTCCCTCGCCCTCCTTGTTGTCGCTCTTGTCTCCATCCCGCTGCTTTCCGCCGGCGATGAGCGCAAGAAGCTCGTCACCCAGATCGGGAGCTGCGAGGCGATCCTCCAGGAGTTCCAGGCCGACCCGGCCACGGCGATTCCGGCCGAGGTGCTGCAGAAGGCCAAGGCGCTGGTCATCGTCAACGAGTTCCAGGCCGGCTTCATCCTCGGCGCCAAGGGCGGCTACGGGGTGGCGCTGGTCCGCCGCGAGAACGGCAGCTGGAGCGTGCCGACCTTCCTCGACGCCGGTGAGGCGAGCCTGGGCATCCAGCTCGGCGCCAAATCGGTCAACACCATCTACGTGATCAACGACGAGGTCGGCGTCCGCCTGCTCTACAAGGCGCGTTTCAATTTCGGTGCCGACGCCGCGGCCGTCGCCGGTCCGCGTGCCGCCGATGTGCAGGAGGCGACGCAGATCATCAAGGCGCCGGTGTTTGTCTACCAGAAGGGCAGCGGCCTCTTCGCCGGCGCGAAGGTCAAGACCGGCTGGCTCTCGGCCGACAACGACAGCAACCGCGTCTATTACCAGACCCTGCGGACGATGCCCGAGTTGCTCTTCGCCGACTGGGTGAAGCCGCCGCAGGAGGCTGCCGACCTGATGATCGACGTGCGCAACGCCGTGGGCGGCAACTGAGCCTCTGGCAGGAGCCGCTTCGCCGCGGCACTCAGATTTTGGGCGAGCCCTCCGGGGGCTCGCCTTTTTTGTCGGACGGGCCGCCGGCTGGGGCTGTGGCGGCGCCTTCCTCGCCGGCTCCCAGCGGATGCACTTTCCCGGCGAAGGTGCGGCGGAGCAGGCGCGAGAGCCCGATCGCCCCGACGATGCAGCCGAAGGCGGCGAGCACATAGCCCGGGTGGTTCTGGGTGAGCGCCTCGCCGGCGAGGATGTAGCCGAGCGCGATGACCGCCTCGGCGGCGAGCGAGACCCAGAAGTATTTCCAGAACGGCACGCGGGCGAGGCCCAGCAGGTAGTTCTGCACGATGAGCGGAAATGCCGGCGTGAAACGCACCGCGAGGATCGCCCAGACGTGTTCGTCCGGCGGCAGCTCGGGCACGGCGCGGCCGCGGCGCTGGAACCAGCGGGAGATCCAGCCGTGGAGCGGACCGGCGGCCAGCCAGTAGCTCAGCGAGATGTTGACCGCCATCGCGAGCAGGATGCCGGCGAGGCTCGGCAGCAGGCCGTGCACCGCGCCGGCCGAGAGGTAGAGCAGGCTGATCGGGAAGAACGCGAAGGGCAGGATCGCCACCGCGAGATAGAAGACCGGCCACGGCATCGCGCGCATCCAAGCGGCCGCCCCGTGGAGCGCCGCCATGATCGCGTCGTGTTCCACCTCGTAGGCCCAGAGGCCGAGGCCGAGCACCGCGGTCAGCCCGAGCAGCGCGATGCCGATCGCGGCGGGGGACACGAGCGGCTTCGGGGCGTACGACATGGCTGGCGAGCAAACCCGCCCGGCCGGCCCCGCGCAAATCCCGTTTGGCCGGCTCCCGCGCCGCACCCGAGATAAGGGGTTGTCGCGCCGGGCGGCGCCACGCAACCTCCGCTCCTCGACCTTGCCCGCATGACGATCTGCGACATCGCCCAATTCCACAGCCCGCTTGGCGGTGGCGTGAAACGCTACCTGCACGACAAGCGGCTGCGCCTCGAGGCGCGCCCGGGCTGCCGGCATGTCCTGATCATCCCCTCGTACCGCAACCACGTCACCGCCGGCCCGCACCACGCGGTGTACGAGATCGAGTCGATGCGGCTGCCGGGCTCGAAGAGCTACCGGATGCTGCTCAACAAGCAGCGCATCCTCGAGGCCGTCCGCCGCGAGAAGCCCGACCTGATCGAGATCGGCGACCCGTACCGCACCGCGTGGATCGGCCTGAAGGCCGGGCGCGAACTCGGCATCCCGGTGGTGGCGTTCTACCACTCCGACTTCCCCCGCGCGCTCGACCGGACCATCGCCCGTTTCTCCGGCCGGCTCATCGCCCGGGCGCTCTCCGCGCCGATCCGCCGGTACATCCGCCGCCTCTACATCCGGATGGACGCCACGATCGTCGCCAGTTCCCACCTCGTGGACACGCTGCGCCGCGGCGGCATCCAGGGCATCGAGCACATCCCGCTCGGCACGGACACCGCGCTCTTCCGCCCGCGCGACTCCCGCGACCGCGTGCGCGCCGAGTTCGGTGTGCCGCCCGAGGCGCGGCTGCTGCTCTTCGTCGGCCGGCTCGCGCGCGAGAAGGGCATCAAGAATCTCATCGGCGCCCTCGACCGGCTCGGCCCCGACACGCCCCTGGTGCACCTTGCGCTGGTCGGCGACGGCGAGCTCGACGACTGGGTGCACCTCGAGGCCAACCGCCGTCCGAACCTCACTTGGCTGCCGTACTGCGAGTCCGCCGAGCGCCTTGCCGATCTCTACAGCGCCGCCGATCTCTTCGTGCACGCCGGCCGCTGGGAGACCTTCGGCATCGTCTCGCTCGAGGCGCAGGCCTGCGGCACGCCGGTGCTGGCTGTGCGTGGCGGCGGTCTGGAGGAGAGCCTCTCCTGCGAGAAGGTGCCGCTGCTCGCCTCCGGCAACACGCCCGCCGCGCTGGCCGAAGCGCTCGACGGCGCGCTGCGCCGCCCGCCCGTCTCGCCCGCCGAGCGCGTCGCCCGCCACCACGCCTTGGCGGAGCGCTTTTCGGTCGACCGCACCTTCGAGCAGATCTTCGCGCTCTACGACCGGCTGATCGACCAGCGCCGTCGCGGCGCCACGCAACCGGCGCGGACGGGCATCGCGGCTCCGGCGCGGGCGCGGTGACTCCATTGGGTGGGTGATTGAGCAAAACGAGCCGGGTCCAGCGGTGGTTGCGATCGATCCGCTTTTCCGCCTTCCGTCCTCCGCCTTCTGCCCTCTGACTTCCGTCCCCGTCCTCTTTTCCCGCAATGCCCTCCTGTCGAGTCCGCCCGTACACGCCTGCTGATCGCGCCGCGGTCCGCCGCATCTGCGCGGACACCGGCTGCATGGGCAACCCGATCGATCCGGTGTTCTGCGACCGCGACGTCTTCGCCGACTACCTGACGCGCTACTACACCGACTGGGAGCATGACCACGCGCTCATCGCCGAGGACGACCAGACGGGCGAGATCGTTGGCTATCTGCTGGCGTGTCGGCGTTATCGGTACAATGCGTGGATCAGCGCGCTGCTGCTGGCGTTCGTGATCGTGCCGAAGGGGCTGTGGCGGATCGCGACCTTCCAGTACAACCGCGCGAGCCTGAAGTTTCTCTGGTGGATCTTCACCCGCGCCGGCAAGGAGACCCCGGCGGCGCCGAAGCGCGCGGCGCATTTCCACATCAACCTCCTGCCGGACTACCGCAACGGCCAGGCCACGCGCATCCTGATCTTTCCGTTCGCGAAGGCCCTCGCAGCGCGCGGCGACGTGCGCGGCGTGTTCGGGCAGATGCAGGTGCGCGACGACACCCGCACCCCGCGCATGTTCGAACGCTACGGCTTCCAGTTCCTGGAGCGGCGCCGCATCTCGAAGTGGGACCACCTCACCACCGAGCCCGTGTACCTCGCGACGGTCTTCATGGACTTCGCCAAGTACGACCCGAACAAGGGTCGGGTGTGAGCGGGAACGGTTTGTTTCCCCAGAAGGCGGAGAACCCAGCCGGACCGGGCGATATCGTGAAGACACTTCCGGACCATTTCGTGGGTTCCGGGAGGAGATTGACCACCGATTGCACGGATCATCACGGATGAAGGACCGGCCATCCGGGCCCATCCGTGTGATCCGTGGTCATCTTTTCCGGCAGCGCACGGCCGCGCGGAACCCTGCACCGAACCGACCGTTTCGAGGGGAAGTCATTCGCGGGAGGGGAGAAGTGCACAGAGGACTTGGTTGGGGTCTGGGCTCTCGCGGCTGATCGGAGTTCGCGGTCCGCGCTTCCGCACTTGGTTTCCTTCGTTCCCTTCTGTGAAGTGGTTCGTCCTTCCGAACCCATGTCCGCCGCGCGCCAACTCATCGTCTCGTTCCACGACCTGCATCCCGGGTCGCGGGCGCAGTGCGAGCGGTTTCTGGCGATGATGCGCGACCTCGGTGTGGCGCGCACGACGTTGCTGGTTGTGCCGCGCTGGCATGGAGCACCGCCGTGCGACGAGGATCGCGAGTTTGTCGCGTGGTTGCGCGACCGCGCCGTCGAGGGGCACGAGATTAATCTCCACGCTTATCTGCACGAGGCGGCGGAAGTGACCGGCACCGCCGTGCAGCGCGCGATGGGCAAACACTACACGGCCGGCGAGGGCGAGTTCTACCAGATCGACGCGGCCGAGGCGGAGCGCCGCCTGCGCGAAGGGCTGCGCATCGTGCGCGACGGTTGCGGCGTGCCGGTGTGGGGCTTCACGGCGCCGGCGTGGCTGCTCAGCGACGGCGGGCGCGCGGCGCTGCAGAAGCTCGGGTTCCACTACACGACCCGCTGGGGACAGACCGAGTTGCTCCAGCGCGGCGAGGTCCTCTCCGCCCCGGTGCTGGTCTGGAGCGTGCGCGCGGCGTGGCGGCGTCTGTGCTCCCGCGGTTGGGTGTGGTTGTGGGGCGCGCTGAAGCGCGGTGCCCCGGTGCTGCGCGTGGCGGTGCATCCGGTCGACTTTGCCCATCCCTCGATCGCGGCGTCGGTGCGCTCGGCGATTGCGCGCAACCTGCGCGGGCGCGAGGCGGCGTGTTATCGCGACCTGTTGCCGGCGGGCACGCCGCCGGTGGGAGGTGGGTCGTGAGTTCCCTCTGTCCTGAGGGCAGGGCGTTTTCTCCGAAACCGCCGCGGATCTTTCGGAAACACGTCTCTACCGCATGAAGCCGCCGGTCCACATCGAGCCGCGGAAGATGCTGCGCTGGGTGCTGCAGGGCGTGGCGCTCGCGGGCGTGGCGACGGTCGCGGTGTTCTTCTTCACCGTGCGGCCGGAGACGTGGACGCAGCTGCGCTCCTTCAACCCGCTCTGGTTGCCCGTGCTCGTGGCGATGGTGTTCGTTGCCTGGGCCTGCAACGGCACGCGGGTGTGGCTGTTCTGCCGCGCGCTGGGCTATCCGCTGACGTATCGCACGGCGCTGCAGGCATCGTTGTCGCAGGAGTTCGGTGTCGCAGCGACTCCCGCCGGAATCGGTGGCGCGGTGATCCGGCTGGCGCTGCTCAAGCGCGCCGGCGTGCCGGTGGCGCAGAGCGGCTCGATGTTGGCCTCGGACGCGGCGATCGACGTGATCTTCTTCGCGCTGCTCGCGCCCTTCGCCGCGTGGGTGATGCTGCACGACGCGATTTTCGCGCGGGTGCTGGAGCGGATGGACAGCCGCGTGGTGCTGCCGGGCTTTGTCGGCGCGATCGTCGCCGTGGGGCTGCTCGTGGTGGTGTTGCGCAGCGCGTGGTTTCACCGGCTGGTCGAGCGGCTGGCGGGCGCGACGCATTTCGGCCGGAGCAAGCGGCTGCCGGCACGGCACCGGTTCCTGCGGCGGGCGACGTCGCGCACGCTGCGGCGGATGCGCGAGGCGCTGGCGCTGCTCTGGGGCCGGCGCAAGAGCGCGCTGCTGTTGAACTTCCTGCTCGCGAGCGTCCAGTGGACCTGCCGGTACAGTCTGTTGCCGCTGATCCTGCTGGCGATGCACACGCCGGTGAACCCGGTGCCGCTGTTTCTCGCGCAGGGCCTGCTCTTCATGCTCTCGATGCTCGTCGTCGTGCCTGGTGGCGGCGGCGCGGTGGAGGTGCTGGCGGCGCTGATCCTGCCGGCATTCGTCCCGGTGGCGCTCGTCGGCGCGGTGCTGCTGCTCTGGCGACTGCTGACCTACCACCTGTATCTGCTCGGCGGCGGCGCGGCGTTCTTCCTCGCGGTGCGGCAGAAACGCCTGGGCGGCGACGCCGGCGACGGCGGGGCGAGCGCCTAGGGCGCCCGGGGCTCCCGGTTGATCCGCGACTGGCGCCGAGGGCGCACCCGGCACCGTGCGGGAGTCATTCCCCGGCGAGGCGCTGAGGACGCAAAACCGTGTCCGACCGCGACACGGTTTTGCGTCCTCGCGGCGTTCCACGAGCGAGAACGGAGGGGCGCAAGACGCAGAATCCTGTCCGATCGCGACAGGGTTTTGTGTTCGGGGCGGAAGGAATGGTGGCGGGTGGGGCCTGGGTTTGGGGTGGAAAGCGGCGGTGGGGGCGGCAGGCTGCGCGCATGGCCAAAGCCAGCAAATGCCGCCACTGCCCGGCCCTCGGGCGCGAGATCACGCCCGCCGATTGTGGGGAGGACCGCAACCGGCGCGTCGTCTGTCCGGCGGCCTGCGAGTTCATCCCGTTCAATCCGGCGAACTACGCGCAGCTGCTCGGGATCGAGGACCGGCTGGACCACAAGACGATGGATCGTCTGGCGGAGGAGCGGAGCGAGCGGATGGCGTTTGCCGGCGAGTTCCGGGCGGCGCTGGACCGTGCGTCGCCCCACGCCGGCCACGCGTTCGTGGTCCGGACGGTGTTCTTCGAACGCGATGCGGCGGGGTTGACCTGTGCGCAGCGGTGGGAGAAATCCGGTTACGCCGGGCTGCGCAACGACGAGCGGGCGCTGTTCGCCGCGAAGGCCCGGATGCGGGTTGCGGCGCTGGAGATCCGGCGGGTGGTGGATGATCAGTTTCTCGAGGCGGTGGACCTGCTGGCGCCCGAACAGGGGACGATGCGGTTCCTCGACCGCAGCCTGGCGGCGCGCGCGACGCGTTTCGCGGTGATCATCGCGTGGGTCTTTCCGTTGCCGCATTTCTGGCGGTTGTCCGGGACGGCGATCGTGCTGCCGGACATGGGCGGGCCGAGCCCGGAGGAGGTCGCGGCGGAAACGATCCGGCACCTCGGGGCACCGGCGGGTGACGATGGGGAACTGCAGGCATGGCTGGCGGAGAATTTCGAGCGGATCGACGCTTCGATCGCGGAAACGGCGAAGGAGCGGCGACGACTCATGCTGGCCGGTTTGGACGGCGAATGGTGCGAGGGCGGGTATGATCTCGCGAAGCCGGCAGCCCAGCTCAGGCGGGCGCTCAGGAGCGAAACCGAGGTCGATCGCGACGAGCTGGCGGACCCCGAGCGCGCGGCTGGTTTCACGGAGGCGTGGGCGTGGTTCGAGAGCCCGAAGAAGGGGGCTCCGGCGGCGCCGCTGGGCGGGCGCCAGCTCCTTGGGCGCGTGCTTCTGGCGAAGGGTCGGTGCCGGATCCAGGCGATGGGGCGGGCGCGCTACGAGGAGCTGCGCCGGCGGTTCGAGGCCCGGTGCGGCGCGCTCGTTCGGTTCACCGGCGAGCGGCGAGAGGACAAGGCGGCGCAGTTGGCCGGCGGGATGAAGCCGGCAGACTCGGCGTTGGTGCCGCCGCGGCTGCTGGAGAACCCGCAGCAGGTGATCCTGGCCACGTCGCGCGTTTCCGGCCCCGGGCCGGGCGAGACGATCGAGGAGGTGCAAAGCCGCTTCCTCCAGGAAGGTCTGCGCCGTTTTCCCGATGACCCGGTCCCCCTGCTGGGTGGTGCCACGCCGCGGGCCGCGGCAGCGGATCCGGTGCGGCGGCCGAAGCTCGTCCAGCTGCTGAAGGCGCGGGTACGCCAACTCGACGAGGAGAACCTGCGCACCGGCCGCAGCGACGACATCAACTGGCTGCTCCGCGAGCTGGGGCTGGTGGAGATCGATTTTCCGCCGCCGCCGCCGCGGGCGATTCCGGAGGAGGACGAGCCGTGGGACGACGACGTGGACGACTTCGAGCCCGGCGACGAGGCCGACGAGTGGGAGGACGCGGACGACCGGACAACGCCGTGGGCGTGTGGAGCTGGGGGCGGTCTCCCGGAGCGGGCGCCGCGTCGCGCCGAGCGGACAGCCTCCCGTCGGCGTCCACCGGGTGCCGCGGCGCGTGGGGGGCCGCTGATCGGAGGGCTGACGATGGAGGAGGCCCACGGGCGGATCATGGCGGCGATGGCCCGTTTCGACACGGCGCGGCAGGCGCTCGATGAGCTTGAGAAGAGCGGCTCGGAGGTGCTGGAGGATCTCGAGGCGCTGACGGCCGAGCTGATCAACGAGAACGAGTACAACCTGGCGATCACGCTGCTCATCCCGGTGTGGTTCGCACTGGTGCCGGCGGGGGCTCCGGCTCCAGCGCTCGACTACGACCGGATGGAGGAGGCGTTCGATCGCGATATCGATGTGTTGAACGCGGGGGACTTCGACGGACCGGAGGAGCTGACGCAGCTCCTGCTGCGCGACTGTCCGCAGACGGCGCTGCTGACCCACGTCATTGCCCAGCTGATGGAGGCATCGAAGAAGATGCCGAAGAAGATCCGCCCGCGGGTCGAAGCGACGGCGGTGATCGCGCTGGCGCTGAAGACGATCCTCGGCGAGCTGGACCGGGCGTTGCGCGGGTGAAGTGCTGCGGCGCGGGTGCTGAGGCGGAAAGTGCGTCGACCAAGCCGGAAAGAGGGTGCGATCGGCGGTCGCTGCAGGGGCACGCGTGATCGTCAGACCGGCTTGCCGGTGCGTCGCCGGCTCCACCAGAGGGACCCGAGGGCGACCACGAAAAGGGAGCCACCGAGCGTGAGGGCGGCGGTCGCGCCGGCGGTGTCTGTGGCCCGGGTCTGGGCGAAGGTGACAATGGGCTCGGTTCCAGTGGCGATCGAGAAGACCTTGGCCCGGCGTTGCCGGTCGAACGGCCATCTCGGCTCCCGGGCGATCCCAACCGAGATGGGTGAGCCTGACTTCACCGCACTCAGCAGACGATCGAAGTTCGGCTGACCGGTGCCGTAGGCGACCCGAGTGCCCGCAACGGAAAAGGCCAGGAGCTCCCCGGTGGTCCGACTGTTGCGCTGCTCCTTAACGGTCACGTTCTCGGCCGGTGCCGTGATCAGTTCCAAGTCCTGTTCGGACGGACCCGGCCGCCAATGTTCCCAAGCACCGAACAGGCCGAGCCCGAGGCCGACAGCGAGGGCGAAGGAGCGCAAGATGGGGAGAAGGAGCGAGCGCATGGTGTGGGAGGTCCAAGAACTGCAGCTGGAGGCGGTGGGATGGTTCTATGGTGGGTGTCCGCCGGTGTCGAAGCCCGCACAGGCGTCCCGCTGGGGCAACGAAGATTCTGTCTCACCGCGCGGCTCCCATTCGGAGCGCCGCATTTTGCGGCGGGCTTTCTCAGCCACCTGTTCCCGGGGCGGACGACCGTGGCGCGGAGTCTTTGTTGCGGCGGGGCGAAGCCGGGGCCGTGGCTGTTCGGGAGATTTGGGGGCCGTGGTGCCTGTCTTCGATCGTGGCTTCGCCGCGCTGGGAGCCGGGTGGCGGCTCGCAACGGTGAAAGCGGCAGTCGTTCCGCTTCGGGCGTGTCTCGCGATGGGTGCTGCAGTGTGCGTGAACCGGCTCGCCCACGCGACGGTTTGGACTATCTCCGAGGGCTCGATGTCCCAACGCGCCCCTCGTTCCTCGTCCCGGCGATTCGCGGTTGCAGCACCGAGCCAACCCCATGGTTGCTCGGCGCCTGACGCCCCAATGCCAGGGATTCGGGAGGGCGACGAACTCACCGCTTTACGGAACGCGGTTCGGTCCCCTTCCGCCCACGGGGTTGCCTGGTACGAACTCGGGGTCGCCCTTCTGGCCCGCTTTCTCTCGGCCCGGGAAGAATGCTTTCGTGCCGAGGCGATTCCGGCGCTGCGGAAGGCAATCGCCCTGAAGCCGGACATGGCCGAAGCGCACGCCGCCCTGGCGGGCGCCCTCGGGGAGCAGGAGGAGTCCGTGGGCGAGGCTCTCGCCGAGTGGCGCATCGCCCATCGGCTTGCCCCTGAGAACTCTGTATTCGAAATAAACCTCCTCGCCTTGTGGTCCTGGTCCGGCCCGAGCCCGCAGCTCGAGCGGAGGATCGCGGCGGCGGGGCGTCGGCATGGGGTGGATCTCAAGGCCGTCCGCGCCGAGCTTGTGGCGGCGGGCATGCCGGTCGATCCGCGGACTCTCGTCGCCAACGCCTTTTTCTCGGCGGCGAACTACTTCGCCGCCTGGGTCCACGACGAGGTGACACGTCTCGCTGCTCTTCGGCAACCGCGGCGGCGGCAGGACCGGGCGCGGCGCGAGCGCGAGCGGTTCGCCCGCAGCCGGCGCGCGCTCGCGCAAGCCTTCCGGCGGGAGCGGGTGCCGGCCGAACTGGCCGCGTTCATCCCGCTGGTTCTTCGTTTTGGTCACGGAGACGATGGCTGCCGCGAACACTTCGCGAGCCGGATGACGAGCCGCGAGCGAACCCGCCTGCGTGCGTTGATCGGGCGGTCCGGTGCGGCGGTGGGGCGTTGGCTCGACACGTTCACGCCGGGGCGGATGCCGACGGAAGCGGCCGCCTTCATGTATCTGCTTCTTGCCGCTGAGGAGCTCGGACTGATGCAGGAGTCATCCGCCATTCCGGCCCGATCGTCGCCGGCGAAGCGGCTCGGTGCCCGCCGAAGCAAGCCTACTGCAGGGTGAAGCGTCGGACGACCGTCCGCCCCTTGCCGTAGGCGACCTCGTTGCCCAACTCCGCCGTGGCGAGGAAGAACTCGGGCTTGGCCAGCCCGCGGGCGATCAGGAACGCCACGATCTCCCCGAGGTCGATGGAACCGGCGGTGCGAGGCTCGGTGTCGACCAGACACAGGGAGGGCCATGTCTTGTGCGGGGCATCGGCCGGTGTCTCGATGATGGCCTCATAGGTGCGCCCGCCCAGCACCACGGTCTCGCGTTTCCCCTTGTACGGCGGCGACAGCTTGTCGCGCTGGATCCAGATGTTGAGGTTGCAGGTGATATCCTGCGGCTTCGGCTCGGCCGTACCGGTGATCCAGAAGTCGAAGCTGGTGCACCAGGAGCCTTCCGCCTGTGCGGTGAAGTCAAAATCCAACGACAGCTTGAGTCCGCCGAGCGGAGCCGGCAACAGGGTGCCGCCGCGCAGATCAAGCCAGGGCGAGCGCCCGAGGATGATCTCGGGGTAGGCCTTGATCGCCGGGCCGGTGCCCTCCGGCCAGTCCCACGTCCAGCCGCCCTCGGCTCCTTCCGTATACACCTCCTGCCGGGCGTCTTGGATGGTGCCTTTGTTGAAGACATTGTTGCACAGGACCGCGCCGGCGAAGCCGAGGGTGGCGTTGTCCGCATTTTGCACCTGGCGTTCGGGAGCGCCGGCGGCCGGCAGCACGGCGGCGAGGAACAGCATGGGGGTGAGCATGGCTTGAGGCTGGCCCCGCCCCGCCGTGGAGCAAGCCGCCACCGCCCGTGGCGACCGCCGGCAGCACATCACGACGGGAACCCAATGCACCATCCCGGTCGCGCGTCGGGCGCGGCTCGACAAGACCAGGCGGGAGGACACCCTCGGGAAGCATGATCTTGGTTCTGCTCCTGGTCGCTCTGGCGGCGGTCGCGCTGTTGCTCGTGTGGCTGTCGGCGGGACGTGGGCGAGCCTTGGGGCATTCCCGGAGTTCGGTGGAGCTGGAGGTCCAGGTCCGGAACTGGGCGGAGCGCTTCTACGCCGATCCCCACCTTCGGGAGACCGCTGGGCGTCTCGTTGCTCGCCTGCAGCGAGGCGGGATCCCGATCGACGGCATCAATCCGGGGGCGCGCTTGATCGAAGATCTGGATGTGCACCTGGACCGGACCGACGTCTGGACTTTGCTCGAGTGCGAGCTCGAATCGTTCTCCGCGACCGAGCTGGAAGGGGTTCGCACGGTAGATCAGCTGGTTCGTCTGATTGCCGCGCGGAGGCCCGTCAGCCCCGGCAGTTCGCAGGCGCAGTAGGGCCGCATCTGGCCCCAGGATGGTCGTGGTGGTACGCTGAGCCGAGCAGCGGTCCGCCGCCTTGCTCGAATCGGTGGTGGCACTGGTCGCCGTGGCGGCGGCTCGCCAGGCGCAATCCCTTGTGGTTGGGCTGGCAGTGCCCCCGCCATGTTCCGCCACCCGCAGGTGCAACTGCGGGTGGGAGGAATAACGAACCTCGCAGGTGCAGGCCGGTGCTCAGCCGCTGGTGACCCGGCGCACTGGCACCACGTTGTCGTCGTCGCCGTCCGTTGGCTTCAGTTGTGCCTGCCGTGGCGGTCAGCGGTTGGCGTCGAGCTCGACGCGGTAGAACTCCCGAGGTTTCGCCGTGGTGGCTCCGAATGAGAGCCGGAGTGTATGCGTGTCGGGATCGTGGGACCAGTTCCCGGCTGGGGCGATCAGGCCGTCGGGGAACTGGAGTGAATCCATCTCCGTCCATGTCACGAGATCGACCGAGGCAAACACGCGGTAGCGCAACGACACCTCCCCGGGGAGCCCGAGCGAGGCGAGCGCATCAGGGCGGAACAGGGCGAACGAAAGACTGCCTGCATCGGGGGCGAGGATGGGCGGGTTGGTCGCTGCGAACGCCGCCAGCGCCGCGGATCGTTGCTCGGTCGGCAGACTCGCCCACCAGTCGTCCGCAGTCGTGGGTGTCCCGACCGTGCGGGAGGCCGGGACGCTCTCGTTGCCGGCGGCATCGAAGGCACGTACCTCGTAACGCTGGAACGGTCCGGCGGAAGCATCCGAGTAGGTGCAACGGGTGCAGGTGCCGAGGAACGCCCCGTCGCGGTAGACGTTGTAGCCGGCGACCCCGACATCGTCGGAGGACGGCAGCCATTCGAGGACGACCTGTGTCGGGCGCACGAACTGGCCCGAGAGCGCCGACGGAGCCGTGGGCGCGGCGGTGTCGGCGCCCAGCGTCTTGCGGACCCGGTAGATATGCACCCCGCAGCGGGCGAAGGTGTCGGTGAACGCGGCGCCGTCGTAGGCGATCGTGCGGCCCTCGCCGAAGACTTCCACCTGCTGTGCGGGCAGCTGGGCGATGGTGAACGTGGCCGCGGTCGTCTCGGGCTCGGTGATCGCGCGGAAGGTGGGCGGGGTGCCGGAGTCCGATGGCGGGATCGGGTGCTCCGTCGCGTTCGGTTCGGTGAGCCGGACGGCGAAAATCCAGACGTCGGTGGCGGTCTCGCGCAGCATGGTGTCGACACGCTGCTGCGTCTGCTGGGTCGCAAGGGGGGTGGAGGGGTCCCGGTTCTGGTTGTCGGTCACTGTCCGGCCGGAGGGCGGAGTCATGACGATGTCGGTGAGGGTGCGCATCTGGGCGCGGAACTCCTGCATCCAGCGCAGCGTGCTCTCGGGCGTCGGATCGTTGACGTTGAAAAAGACGAGGCTGGTGACGCCGTGGACGACCGCGAGCCAGGTCTCCATGCGGACTTCCGCGGTCGAGACGATGGTCGTGCTCTTGTTGAAGTCCGAGTTGGTCTCGATGCAGGTGCGGAAGGGGACGAGGTGGCAGTTCCGTTCCTGGACGCCATCGATGGTGTCGACCCAGAGGTCGAAGTAGTGCCAGGTCGGGAGCGAGGAGCTGTAGAAGAAGGCGTGGTTGATGAGCTCGATCGGGTAGATGTCGAAGCTGTGGAGCTCGTAGGGCAGGTGCTTCTTGCCGAAATACTGGGCGCTGGTGAGGAACTCGTAGTCGGGGGTCCGGCGGTTGGCGCGGGAGACATCGGTGCCGGCGAAGACGGCGTGGATGGGGTGCTGGCCGTCGGCGCGGTGGGTGAGGTAGCTCCAGGCATCGAAGACGGGCGCGGAGACGTTCACCGCCGACCCGGAGCCGCCGAGGTTGGGTTCGTCGATCCAGTGCCAGTAGAGGAGGGCGGGGTGGTCCTTGGTCCGGGTGACGTACTCGGTGATCTTGTCCGGATTCGCGTTGCGGTATTGGGCGTTCATCGCCGCGGAGATGCGGCGACCTTCCCAGCGTTCGGGGCCGTTGCAGTAGAGCCCGTTCGCCCAACAGCCGTCGAGGTAGGCCCGCCAGTTCTCCACGTTGTAGAACAACTCGGAGCCGACCCGGTTGAGGGCGGTCATCGTGCCTTGGGCGGCATTGCGGGCGGAGCCGTCGATGAACACGGCGGAGCCGCTCTCGTTCCACCGCGCGATCGAGGAGCGATCGACGAACGACGGAGTGATCATGAAGAACTTCCGCTCGTCGACCCAGGTGAAGTTGTGCTCGTCGATGCCGATCGTGGCGGGCGCGCCGTCGTAGGATTTGGAGAATTTCTCGCGCAGGATGCCGCCGGGGAGCTGTTGCCCGCCGGCAGCGAGCAGGCGGCAGATGAGGACGTAGTCGCCGGCCGGGAGGAACTCGTTGACGAGCAGGGAGCGCTCCTCGGCGGCGAGCTGGTCCTTGCGGAGGAGCAGCTGGCGGTAGCCGCCGGACCCCTCGACCAGGACTTCGAGCACCGTGGTGTTGCCGCGGTGCGCCGCCGGGATCTGGGTGCGGATGAACTGGCCCCGGCGTGCGACGAAGGGCGCGTGCCAGCTCTCGAAGCCGTCGAGCGGCCGCTCGCCGACGACGGTGATCGCCACCGTCGCGGTGCTGACCAGCCCCTCGGGATCGGTCACCGTCAGGGTGACGGTGCGCGGGGCTCCGGGGGCGGTCGGTGTCATGAAGAAATGGGTGACGGCGAGGCCGCTGTCGAGGCGGGCCGCGGCCGCGAGGTTGCCGTTCCAGCCGGGCTCGACGTGGTAGCCGTCGCCGAAGTTCCAGCCGAAGCGGCAGAACTCCAGGGGGGCGTTGTCGGTCGAGAGGGTTCCGTCGAAGTAGACCTGCTCGCCCACCTCGACGGTGGCGCCGGGCAGGACGCGGATCGCGGCGACCGGCGGACGGGGTTTGCCCGAGAGCGAGGCCGTTATTCGGGTGTCCTGTTGGAGGGTGAGTGTGAGCGGATTCCGGGTAGCGCTGGTGGGGGCGCCGGAGCCGGAGGTCACGGACCAGCTCTCGAAACTGCGGTTGAAGGCGGGGCGGCAGGTGAGGGTGACCGTCTCGCCGAAATCGAAGTAGCCGAGGGGGCGCGACGGTTCGCACACGATCTCGGGTGGAGTTCCAGGGGCGGGCTGGTCGATGGTGAGCCGGACGCCGGCGGGGGTGGTGATGTTCGCGGTGGCGCCGGTGGCCGAGGCGGTGGCGTTGTAGGCGGAGATCCGGTAGGCGTAGCCGGTCTGCGGCGCGGCGGTCAGGTCGGTGTACGCCGTCGTGTTGGCCGGGAGTCGGGCGATCTCGACGAAGGCGGCTCCGGCGGTGCTGCGTTCGACGGTCGAACCGATCTCGGCGTCCGCGTTGTCGCACCAGCGCAGGTCGACCTGGTGGGCATGGTCCGCGACGAGTTGGAGCTCGGTCGGGGCGGACGGTGCCGCGGCTTGCGGGAGGCGCGACGATAATGCCGCGATCTCCGCGGGCGTGAGCGCACGGCCGTAGAGGCGGCAATCGTCGATGCTCCCGAGGAAGGTGGTTGAGTTGTCGGTACTGCTCCGTGCGCCGATGAACGTGGGCTTCGGCAGGACAATCTGCCGGTCGGGCACCGGACGGCTGGCGAGGAGTGCTCCATCGCGATAGATGTCGATGGATGATCCGCTGGCTGTGCTGGTCACCACCACGGTGAAGAGCGTCCAGGTGTTGGCGGGAGGCTTGACGCCGGTGTTGAAGCGGGAGTCGGAAACGCCGGTTGCGTCGGTCGTGTGGCGGTAGGTGACGACGAGACCGTTGTCGCGGTTGATCGCAATGTAGTTGCTGTTGCTGAACGCGGCGAGGGCGCGGATGCCGGTGCCGTAGGCGCTGGCGGAGGTGTCGGTGCGAACCCACGCCGAGAATGTGTAGGCATCCGCCAAAGTCGGCACGGCATCGGGAAACCGAACCCAGTCGCTCGCGCCATCGAACGACAGGGCACCGTCGCTCCGCCCCACCGACCAGGTGGCTCCGCCCGTGGTGCCGTCCAGCCCGTTGCCGGAGCGGTCGCGCACGAGCGTGTCGCGGTTGTCGTTGAAGGAGTAGTGCAGCACCAGTCCGGAGTCGTCGGCGCTCACGGTGTAGGGGCGGCTGCAAGGCTCGATGAGCCGCCCGGGCGCGGAGGCGACACCGGCGATCTGGATGGTGTAGCTGCCGGGCGGGTGGTCGCTGGTGGTCAGGATGACGGTGCGGCGGTCGCTGCCCAGTCTCGCTCCTTGGATGGCGATTCCGGAGATGGCGTAGTTGGAGAGCGTCTGGGCGGAACCCGCCTCAAGCTCGCGATCAAACTCCAGCGTCAGCCGGGTGGCGGTGGCGTCGAGATGCAGGAGGGCCGGCACCGGCGCCGGCGCGAACCGGCAAACCACGGAAGTGTTCGGTTGGACGGCGACAACGACCTGTTTCTCGAACGATTCGACGGCCCCGGACCAGCGATCGAACACCTGGCCACTCCCGGGAGTCGCGGTGAGGACCACGGTCTCGCCGACGTGGTACTCGTCACGGGCGGGATACCGTTCCACCGTGCCTGTGCCGCCTTCGATCCGGAGGTCGAGCGTGGTGGTCTGCACGGGCTCCGGGACGCCGTCCCAGCCGGCGATGCGTGCGAGCATCCACCAGAAGGCGTTGGCGAGGCGCAGCGTGGCCTCGCGGCTGATGTGGCAGCCGCCGTGGCCCGCATCGAAGGCTTCACCCCCGGTGGCGAGCGTCGGCACACCGGCGGGAAATGTGTGGTTGTTCCAGGTGGCGGTCTGAAGCGTGCCCTGGTCGGTCCACGAAAGGATGTCCGCGTAGTCGAAAAGGACGCCGCCGTGAGTCGCGACGTGCTGGCGGATGGCGTCGTGTTTGAGCCAGCGCTGATAGCCGCTTTCCGTGGCGGTTGAGCCGTCCATCGGGCCGGTCGTGTAGACCGTGACCGTTCCCGGAACCTGTTCGTTGTACCATTGGATCGACTCGAGATAATCGCCGAGGTTGATCCGGTTTCCGGTCAGGGCGGTGTCGCCGTCGTCGAGTCCCCAGGCTCGGTCGCCATCGGGCCCGCCGACGGAGGAGCCGGCCCAGCGGGTCCCGAAGGCGGCGTCGACCGTCCCCGTCGGGTCATTGTGGTGGGTCATGTCGTAGCACCAACCGAAGGCCATGACCGAGATTGGGGCTCCGCGGCTGGACGAGCTGCGCAGATGGTCACGGATCTGATCGCGTGCGCCGTCGCTGGTCCAGAAGTCCTCCTCTCCGCAGGAGTCGTTCCAGGTGCTGTCGAGCTGTCGGAACGGCCGGATGATCTGGAGCCGTGCAGGGGGGCGGGGCGGTGGTGCCCCGGTCCAGACCGTGGTGGCGGGAAACCGGTCGTTGGCGGCACCGAGTTCTTCCAACCCGTAGAGGTAGCCGCGGCCATGGGACTCGCCGAGGACGTTCACGGTCATCGCCTTGGCCTGCTCAATCCAGCGTTGGGGAATCCGGGAGGCGTCGGTGCAGGTATGGTCGATGATGATGGGCTGCGATGCCGCCTGGCCGTGGAGCGAACCGGCCGCCCAGACGAGACCAAGGGCCGCGAAGCGAAGGAGCAGGGCGCGGGCCGCCCGGACCCTGCGGGGCTTCATCCGTTGCGGTGAGACAGGAGCCGACGATTTACGGGCGTAGTGAT
>JAEXPG010000459.1 GCA_023447015.1 Verrucomicrobiota bacterium | reverse complement strand
CGGCAGCTTGCCCGCGTGAAGAAGCCAAAACCCGACGGCGCCCACCTGCTCGGCGTCGGTCTCGACAACCAGGACGGCCACAAGCGCATCACCAAGGGCGAGCAGTTCACACTCGTCGGCGGCTCGCAGGAGACGCACGAACGCATGACGGAGACCGTCGTGAAGACCTTCGAGGACCTGAAGCACCGCGGCAAGGACCTGCGCGAGGTCGAGCCGAAGGAGCTCGGCGACCTCATCCAGAAGAACACCCCGCGCGAGTAGGTGCGAGGACCGAGCCGGCGGCGCCGGCAATTTCCCGGACATCGAGAGCCACGATGCTCAGAATTGCACTGCTTGTGAGTCTGCTACTCGTCGCCGGTTCCGTGCGGGCGGAGAAAACGAGTGAAGCCCGGCACGAGCGGAGCCGGCACTCCACGGAGGTTTGCGTCTACCTTGAGCGTTGTCCGAGCTGGGAGTTCTTGGAGCCGGATGAAGAGGAACTCAGGAAAGGAATCACCCACCTCTATCTGAAGCTCAGCAAATTCGACACCGGGAGCGTCCGTGAAGGCTGCGAACGTTATCTGGAATCCACCCGTCCGAACCCGCTGCAGCAGATCGAGGCATGGGGAAAGCTGTACGCGTTCTACCGCGTGTTCTTCAATATCGGCGCAGGCTTCCAGCACACCGTTTCCGCCCCCGAGCGCAACCTGCCGGAGGTCCAAAGCTTCTGGGGTTCGCCCCACCGCGATGGGCACGGGACAGATCTGCTCTGGCCCTATTCGCTGACCAAGGAAGACACACTCGCGCTTCTCCCCGTTCAGAGTATCGCCGACCGTTCCGGCGTCGGGTACGATGCCCTTGCTGATTTCGATACGCTGCTCGCACGATTCGGGCGCCGTTTCCCCGCAACGACCGAGAATCCGGGATCGCGGTCTGATTGAGGTTCGCCCGAGGGACGCTCGCTTGAGCTGAATCTTCCCTTGAAGGGAGAGCTGGTGGAACCGGTTGCTTCCATTCCACTCGAGGACTCGTATCGCGGCAGCCCCCGACCATTCCGGTCCAGACGCCGTCCGCCACACGGTCAATTGCACGAGACTTGATAGCGCCGCCCGCTACAGCCACCGACCAGATCCCTCCCCACCCGCTCACCGCGCGCCGAGCACTTCCCGCAGCACGCGGCCGAATTCGGCCAGCGCGTACGGCTTGGCCACGCGGCCGCGGAAACCGTAGTCGCGGTAGTTCGCGAGCACCGGATCGCTCGAGTAGCCGCTCGAGACGATCGCCGTCACCCGCGGGTCGAGCGCGCGCATCCGCTCCAGCGCCTCCAGCCCGCCCCTGCCGCCCGGCACCGTGAGGTCCATCACCACGACGTCGAACGGCCGGCCGGCCTCACGCTCCGTCAGGAAACGATCCACCGCCGCCTGCCCGTCCGCGGTCACCTCGACCTCGCAGCCGAGCCGGCGCAGCAGTGTCGTCGCCAGCTGCCGGATCGGCGCCTCGTCGTCCATGAACAGCACCCGCCCACGCACCGCGCCGGCGACGGCCGGCACGGCCGCCTCGGCCGCGGGCACCGCGTGCTCGGCGGCGGGCAGATAGACGTGGAAGGTCGTGCCGGAACCGAGCGCCGACTCGACGCGGATGTGCCCCTTGTGCTTGCGCACGATCGAATAGACCGTCGCCAGCCCGAGGCCGCTGCCCGTCTGCTTCGTGGTGAAATACGGTTCGAAGACGCGGTCGAGGTGCTCCGGCTTGATGCCCACCCCGGTGTCGGCGACCGCGATGTGCACATACGCCCCCGGCGCGAGCGGCGGCAACTCGAGCGCGGCCACACGCACGTTGCGCGCGACGAGCCGGACCACCCCGCCCCCGTGCATCGCCTGCACCGCGTTGATCACCAGATTCTGCACCACGCGGCTGATCTGGGCCTTGTCGACATCCGCGGGCCACAGGTCCGGCGCGAGGTCGAACTCCGCCTTCACCTTCGCGCCGTGCAGGGCGAAACGGGTCATCTCCGCCACGATCTCCGGCAGTCGCACCGCCGTCCGGATCGGCTCCCCGCCGCGCGCGAACGTGAGCAGCTGCTGCGTGAGGTCGCGGGCGCGCAACGCCGCACGCTCCGCATCCCGCAGCGCCCGCCCGAGGTCGCTCTCCGCCTCCACATCAAGGAGACCGAGGGCGAGGTTGCCCATCACCGCGGTCAGGATGTTGTTGAAGTCATGGGCGATGCCGCCGGCGAGCAGGCCCACCGACTCGAGCTTCGAGGCGCGGACCAGCTCCTGCTCGAGGCGCTCGCGCTCGGTGACGTCGCGGAACACGAGCACGGTGCCCACGACCGCGCTGTCCGCCGCGTGGATCGGCGCACAACAACCCTCGACCAGCCGCCGTGCGCCCGTGCGCCCGGCCACGACCGTGTGTGCCGGAAGTTCGGCGACAGTGTCCCCGCGCAGCACCCGGTCCACCGGCACCGCGACGGGCTCCTCGCCCTCGGCCGCCCGCAACGGGCAGACCTCGTCGACCGGCCGCCCCACGGCGGCCTCCGCGTCCCACTGGGTGAGGGCGGCGGCGGCGGGATTGAGGAACTGCACCCGGCCGTCGATGTCGGTCGTCACCACGCCCTCGGCCATCGCCCGCAGCGTCACCGCCAGACGCTCCTTCTCCGCGGCGAGCTCGGCCTCGGCGCGCTTGAGGTCGGTCAGGTCGACCAGCACCACCACCGAGCGCTGCAGGTCCATCCCCTCCGCGGAGTGCCCGATCCACCAACGCAGCAGCATCTGCCGCCGGCGGCCGGCATAGTCGAGGATCCCGATCTCCGCCTCGAAGGTGTTGTGCCCCCGTGCCACCGCCCCGAACACGCCGCGGATGGCGTCCGCGACCTCGGGCGACGTCAGCAGCCGGCGCTCGGTCCGCAGCATCTCCCGCGACTCCGCCCCGAGCACGCGCAGGGCCATGTCGTTGCAGTCGACGACCCGCACAAGGGCGGCGCCGTCCCGCACCAGCGGCGGATGTGCGGCGAGATGCGCGTCGAGGTCGACCACGCCGGAGGTCCGCAGCTCGTGGAGCCAGCGGCCCACCGCACTGAAGTCGGTCTCGATCATGGCCACCGGCGTATGCTGGAAAAGGGTGCGGTACCGCAGCTCCGACTGCCGGACCTCCTGCTCGGCCAGACGCGTGGCGGTCACGTCGACGACCACGCCCACCAGCTCCACGCGGTCGTAGGCCGTGCGATTGATCGAGGCGCGCTCGAAGAGCCAATACATCCGCCCGCCGACGTACGCACGGAATTCCTGCTCGTACCCCGACGCGCCCGACCGGATCGCCTCGGCCGAGCGCCGCTGCATCTCGGAATACTCCGGCACGTTGGCCTGGTCCCAGTTCAGGGCCGTACGCGGATCCGGGTCGGCGGGCCCGAAGAGCTTGTGGTACAGGCTCGAGCTGGGCACGTACACCAGCCACACCTGCTCGCCGTCGGAGCGCTCCTCCACCTCGGCCCGCCACAGCAGGCAGTCGACCACGTCGAAGATCTTGTCGAGCTGGCGCTGGTGCTCGCGCTTCGCCGCCTCGGCCTCGTGGCGCGGGGTGACGTCGGTGATCACGCCCACGAGGTTCCACTCGCCCGGCTTCACCGGCTCGATGGCAACCTGCTCGTGCAGCCAGCATGTGCGCCCGCCGCCCAGCGCGCGGAACTCCTGCGTGTAGCCACGCTCGCCCGCCAGGATCGCCCTGGTGGCCCGGTGATGAAGCTGCAGGTCCGTGGCGGCATCGACCACCTGCTCCCAGCGGAAGTACGGTTCCACGCCCGGATCCGCACCAAAAACGGCCCGGAACAGGCGCGACGGAGGGATGAACAGGATCCAGTGCAGCGCCCCGCCGCCACGGTCGATCACCCGGGCCTGCCAGAGCATGCAGTCCACCGCGTCGAGAATCCGCGCCAGCTGCGCCTGGTGGCCGCGTTGCGCCTCCTCCGCCTCGCGCCGCGCCGAGATGTCGACCACGACGCCCGCCAGGCTCCAGCTGTCCGGCCCCGTCGGGGTGATCGTCACCTGCTCGTGCAGCCAGAGGACGCGCCGGGGCAGCAGCACGCGGAACTCCTGGGTGTATCCGGGTTTTCCGCCCAGGACGGCCGCCCACGACCGCTCGTCCATCTCGCGGTTCTCCGGCACCTTCACCCGGCTCCACTCCAGGCGGCAGGGCGTGCCGGCCGGCGGGTCGCCGAAGATCTGCTGGTAGAGCACCGAGCGCGAGGTGACGGTGTCCCAGTACAACGAGCCGTCGAGCAGACGCCGGACCACGCCGCGCCAGAGCAGGCAGTTCGCCGCCGAGAGCAGCTGCTGGAGCTCGGCCTCGTCGGCCCGCCGTTTCTCCTCGGCCCGCCGCTTCATCGAGACATCGACGATCACGCCGTTGAGCGCCCACTCGTCCGGCCCCACCGGCCGGATCGTCACCTGTTCGCGCAGCCAGATGTCGCCGTCCGCCCGCGGCACATGGAACTCCTGCTCGTAGCCCGGCCGGCCGGCGAGGATCGACTCGCGGCCGTTCGCGTCCATGGCGGCGACCTCCGGCACGCCGATCTTCGCCCAATGGAGCATCGGCTGCCCGCCCGGCTCCTCGCGGAACAGCCGCCGGTAGAGCTCGGACCCCGGAAAGAATACCTCCCAATGCAGCTCGCCGTCCGCCCGGCGCACGACCCGCGCCTGCCAGAGCATCGCGTGCATCTCCGCCGCCAGCCGCTCGAGCCGCTGCTCGCTCGCCCGCCGGGCCTCCTCGGCCAGATGCGCCGCGGTCACGTCGGTCACGACCGCCACCACGCGCCACCGGTCCGGCCCCGCCGGCTCGATCGCCGCCGTCTCGTGCAGCCAGTAGGTGCGGCCCTCGGCGCAGAGGCGGAAGGCCTGTTCGTAACCGCGTTGTCCCGACAACATCGCCGCCTCGCTCCGGCGGTCCATCTCGCCCTGTTCCGGCAGCCGCAGATTCAGCCACAGGCCGTGTTGCGGCGAGGGAACCCGTTCGCCCAGCAGGCGCCGGTACAGCTGCGAGGGTTGTAGCAACGTGAAGACCCAGTGCATCGCCCCGCCCTCGCGCCGCACCTCGGCCTCCCAGACCATGCAGTCGGTCATCGCCAGCAACTTGCGCCAATGCCGGTCCGTCTCCGACTCGCGCCGGCGGCGACGCAGAAACCGCCAGCCCGCCACACCGGCACCGACCGCCACCGCCCCGCCGAGCATCCAGACCCAGCCGGGCGTCGGGGGATGCAGTTGCACCGCGCCGACAGACTCCGCACCGAGACCCGGCAACGGCGCCAGGACGCCGGCCGCCATCGCCCGCCGCCAGAGATTGTCTGTTCGCGGAGTCATCGTCGCCCGGTGGAGGAAACCGGAGCGAAGGCCCCGGCCGTGGCCCTGTCGAGAGGCAAAGCCTCCCGGGTCTTCCCTCGGCGCCGCGGCCGAAGGAAGACCCCGGGTGTTCACCCCAGGCAAAGCCGCGCCCGCCAACTCATGTAAAATTCCATTGCTATTTCCCGCCGATCCCTCCTTCTAGCGCCACTTCGTTAGAGATACGTTAGAAGACAGAACATGGTGAATCGTCAGTTGGAGCTCCGCTTCATAGATGATTCGAAACCCGAGGTCCGGGAACAGGCTGCCTAAGCGACGGGGATCGACGAAAGACATTAAAATGAGCAACTCCAAGCTGTACGTTGGCAATATGGCCTTCGCCACCACCGAGTCCGATCTGCGTGATGCGTTCGGCCAGTTCGGCACCGTTAGCGACGTCTACGTCGCCATGGACAAATTCACCGGCCGCGCCCGCGGTTTCGCTTTCGTGACCATGAGCACGCCCGAAGAGGCCAAGCTCGCCATCGAGAAGATGCACGGTCAGAACCTCGGCGGTCGCGCCCTCACCGTTAACGAAGCCCGCCCGAAGGAAGAAGGCGCCGGCCGTTCGTTCGGCGGTGGCGGCGGCGGCGAGCGTCGTGGTGGCTTCGGCGGCGGCGGCCGTGGCTTCGGCGGCGGCGACCGTGGTGGCCGTGGCTTCGGCGGCGGCGACCGTGGCGAGCGTCGCTACTAAGTCGTCCTAACCGACAATCTTTCAAAGGCGGACCGCTCCGGCGGCCCGCCTTTTTTACGTCCACCTCCGTCGGTGCGAGGTGCTCCGCCTCAAGGCACGGCGGACCGCTCCGGCTTGAACCACGCGGCCAACCTCCCCGTCACCTGTCCGCGGTGGCTGAACAACAGGAAATGGTTTGCCTGCGGTACGATCTCCAACACCGGATCGACCGCTTGGGCGCGCAGGACATCCACCGCGCTCCGGACATAGTCGGGCGGCACCCGGTCGTCGTCGCGGCCGGTGAACACCAGCACCGGCTTCCCCGCGCAGTTCCGGGCGAAGTCCGGCGAGCCGAGGCTGGGTCCGTCGAAGACCGGCGACAGGAAGACGACCGAGCGCAACTGCCGCCCGCGGCTGCAGGCGAGCTGGCTCACGGCCAAACCGCCATTGGAAAGCCCGGCAACGTGGATGTCGTCATCCGCCAGAGGAATCCGCTCCCGGGTCGCGGCCAACGCCGCCTCGAAGGCCCGCTCTGTCGCGGGCATCCGCCAGTTGCCCATGCCATAGCTCGGTGCCGCCACCACCATCCCGCAACGGTCTGCCACCTTCGCCAAGATCCAGAGGTACGCCTTGAAGTTGCCGCCGCTGCCGTGGAAGAAGACCAGCACTGGCGCCGGCTTCGTCCGATCCACCCCTGGCGGCACGTAGACGAACACCGGCCCCGGCTCCCGCACGCCACCGAGGACGTCGCCGTACACACCCGGCAGCATCGAAGGCAGCCGCGCAAAATCCGGGTCGGCTTCGAGTTCGGTGTAGAGCTCTCGGGTCAGCGCCTTCAGCTCGCGCGCCTGCCTCGAGGTGAACAACCGGTCAGTGAAAACCGCCACGGAATACGCCGCCATCAGCTGATCAACCTCCGGCACGAGATTGCCCGGCGTAAACCGGGAGAGCCCTTGTCCCGGCGGCACATGGCGATGCACTCTGGAGCCCGGCAGCGCCACCCCGTCCGGCGCGCGAGCGGCAAGCACACCCACAATCGCCAACGCCAGCGCGGCACTCGCCCACCCGACTGCCCGCCAGCGTGGAGCGCGGTCGACCCAGGCCTTCGCGAGGAGAAACGGCCCCCATCCGGCCGCCACCGAAGCCAGCGCCGCGCACCGCCCGGCCGCGGTCACGGCGACCAAGGCGAAGACCACGCCTCCGGTCGTGGCGGCGAGCATCCACAGCAGCGCCGCCAACCAGCACAGCAGCGCAAATGAGGACGGCAGTGGAGCCGCGGTCGATCGCCCGCCGGTGGCGTCGGAAAGCATGACCAGAGAAAGACCGACGCGCCCGCGGCGGGCAAGCGCCGGTGTCGCGATCACGGACTCAGGTCGCCGACCAGATCGGCGGCGGTGGCGAGGTCGAGCTGCACGTTGTCGTAGTCGACGCGGTCCCACCCGTTGCCGGTCGTGCGGAAACGGTAGAAGCCGACCGCGCCGGTCGTGACCGGGGCGTCGAACGCCTCCGTCCAGAGCGTCGTGCTGCCAAGCTTGAACGTCGCCGTGACCGTCGCGCCCGAAGTCGCGAGCGTGAGCACGCCGCGACCGGTCGCGCTGAGCACCGGCACGTTTGTGATCACGGTGTCGACGCCCGCCGCGCGGCGCACAAGTCGCCCGCCGAAATCGAAGTACGTGAAGTTCGCCGCATCCTGGTAGAGGAACACCACGCCGCAGTCGCCGAAGGCGAAATCGTAGTCGAAGGCGAACGTGATGTTCCGGAAAACGTTCGTGGTCACGACGAGCGCGGGATCGAGGTTGAAGACCGTGCTCAGCCAATTCTCGCCGTGCGAGTCGAGGGTGCGGAACTTGCCGAGCCCGGCCGGCATCGGCCACGCGAGACCCGCCGTCGCCGGGCCGTTGAGGAACGGGTCGCGGACCTGAAGACGGCCGTCGCTGAAGTTGTCGACGAACCGCAGCGGCGCCGCCGGGGCGGGCGGGAAGTTGTACGACTCCGCCGCGGGCGTGCGACCCTGCACCTCGAGCGCGCCGAGATCGGGACGGTTGTCGCGCGGCAGGCCGGAAAGATCGTCGTCGAGCTGTTCGGCGAACGGCGTGGCGCAGTCGCCGCCGAGCCGCGTGCCGGCGTCGATCGCCGCGCTGCCGGCGAGCAACGTTCCGGGGAGTTTCCCGGTCGCCAGGTAGTCGTTGATATCTCCCGGGATCGCCTCGTACGGGAGCGTGGCGGAAACGACTTCGCCGCGGCCGCGGGCGTTGCCGGAAGTCGAGTTGAGACGGTAGAGGTTGTGCCCGGTGAAGCTCGTCGCGGCGGTGGGATAGAAGGCGGCGAGGCTGCCGTCGGCGAAGATGTTGTTGTAGACGAGCCCCTCGCCGAGGCCGGTGGGCCAGG
>JAEXPG010000455.1 GCA_023447015.1 Verrucomicrobiota bacterium | reverse complement strand
CAACCGCGACACCTTCACCACCTCGCGCGCGAGCGACGCCGAGATCGCGCAGATCATCCGCGACGTGCACCAGCGCTTCGGCTACGTCGTCGACCCGCACACCGCGTGCGGCTTCAAGGATCTCCCGAAGGATCGGCCGGCCGTGGTGCTCTCGACCGCGCATCCGGCGAAGTTCCCCGACGTGATCACCCAGGCCATCGGTCGCGAGGTCACGCACCCGCGGCTCGAAGCGCTCAAGTCGAAGCCCCTGATCAAACACCGCATTCCCGCCACCGTCGCCGCCGTGCGCAGCTTCATCGAGGCGCACTGAGGCGCAGGCGCGGGTGTGAGGTGATTCTGCTCCGCTTCCTCCGCGCCTCCGCGTGAGGATGGATCGGGTCTGGTTTCGGAAGGTTCTCACGCGGAGGCGCGGAGAGCGCGGAGCTGGGAAGTCGCTGCGCGAGGAGCGGTGGCTACTCCGGTCGAGCGGCGCCGGGCAGGGAGTCCAGGGCTGCGCGCACTTGGCCGAGCATCGGACCGTGCTCCGCCAAGCCCTTGGCTTCGAGGCGCTCGAAGTGCGGATGGGCGAAGATGGGAGACTGAACGCGCGCGCCGCCGGCTGCCACGAAGGCCGGATACAAGCCGAGCCCGAAGGTGGTCGGCTCGCAGCCCTCTCCGATGTCGACGATGAAGCACCAGCCGGCCGAGGGGTGGACGGCGCGGCGCTACTTCACGGTCACCCAGGCCGAGCCGGGGGCGAGGGAATCGCCGGTGGCGGTGAGCCGGTATTCGCCGGGGGCGGCGTCGGGCGCGACGGTGAACTGGATCGCGGCGCGGCCATCTTCGGTGGTGACGGCGCGCGTTGCGAACGCGGCGGGCAAAGGCGAGGCCACGGCGAGGGTGCGGGCGTAGCCGGTGACGCGCGCGCCCCATTCATCGGTGAGGTAGAGTTGGAGTGAGAAGCTCTCGCCGGCGGCGACGGTGCCGCGGTCGACTTGCGCGAGCAGGCCGTACGGGGCGCGGCTCGAGGTGTGGCCGCCGAGGATCACGTAGCCTTGGTAGGTGTCGCTGCCGTAGCGCTTGTACCAGAAACGCGCCTCGGGGTGGGCGGGGGCGGTCGTGGCGGTGATCCGGACCGAGCCGCCGAGGGTGCGCACCGCCTCCGGGAGTTTGGCGACGCCGGCGGGATCGTCGAAGACGCTGCCGAGCGGGACCCACGTGCCGAGACCATCGAGGGATTTGTAGACGGAGCCGTTCTGCCGGTAGGCGTAGTAGGCGCCGTGGCGCCATTCGGCGAAACGCGTGTCGGAAGGCCAAGTACCGAGGACGGTCCACTCGGCGCCGGTCCAGCGGTAGGTGCCGTTGATGGTCACGACGCCGGCGTCGTCGATCGTGGCGATGTTGCCCATGATCGAGGTGACGGACGGAGCGGTGGCGAGCGCTTGGTGCTCGGCGTAGGTCATCGGCAACGGCGGGATGGTGGCGGAGCCGGTGATCTTCACCACGCAATGGGCGTCGATCTCGTCGCCGTCGACGGTCTCGCCGAGGGCGGTGCCGACCATGGCGTAGAACCGATCGACGCCGGGGACGAAGTAGGCGTGGTAGAAATTCTTCGAGAAGCCGTTGTGGTAGTTGTAGACGAGCGTGCCGCTGGCGTTGAAGTAGAGGTCGATGCCGGCGGCGAGCGTCCAGACGAAGTGGAAACGCTCCGGCACGCCGTCGCGTGGGGGCTCGGCGACCACCTGCGTGAGGTATGGCTCGGTGAGGAAGTCGGTGAGGTTGCGCCGCGTGATGCCGACCTTGGCCGGTGCCCAGGTGAGGCCGCCGTCGGTGGACTTCACGTAGATCTGCGAGCGGAAGGCGACGCGGTAGCTGGTGCCGTTGTAGGTGTAGGTGGGCTCGTTGGCGCTCGTGGGGACGGCGCGCGTGAAGTAGTACATCGTGCCGTTGCGGGCGACGAAGGCCTTCGGGTACTCGCCCTGGATGAGCGCGGTGCCGGCGCGCCCGTAGAGTCCGGCGCCGCCGTAGCGGAGTTGTTGCGTGGTGAAGGGGCCGCCGACGGTGCCGGGCGAGTCGAAGCGGAAATGGAAGTTACAGTGCGGATCGACGCCGCCGAGGCTGCGCTGGTTGACGAAGAAGACGTGGAGGTGGCCGTCCTGCGAACGCACGATCTGCGGGTAGCTATGGCCGTCGTTGGTGGTGTTGTTGGCGCTGAAGAGGAAGAGCGGGAACGGTCCCGCCTGGGTCCTGGTCGTGTGGTTGTAGGAGAAGACGTAGATGCCGGCGTCGGCGATGGCGGTGCCGCCGAGGTAGGTGGCGAAGGTGGTGTTCGACTCGGGATCGTAGACGCAGTCGGCCATCGGGCGGGCGTTGTCGAAGGCGCCGTTGGGCACGGCGGCGGCGATGGACCACCGGGTGTCGGTCGCGCGCTGGGCTTCCTCCCAATCGCTGAGGCCGTCGTTGTCGGAATCGCGGTCGGACACGGCCACGCGCCAGAACTGCGGGCCGGCGGTGGGGGAGTCGGCGGCGCGCACGACGGGCGCAAGGTCCTCGTTTTGGCCGGTGAAATCCGGGGCGAGCGGCGCCCAGTTGCGCAGGTCGGGGGAGGTCTCGAGGTGGTACTGTTTCCCGATCACCCCGCGCCAGCGCAGGCGGAGCTCACCGGTGGCGCTGCGTGTGGGGATGGCGCCGAACCGGCTGACGGGATCGAGCGGATCGGTGCCGGCGAGGGACTCGGCGAGGTTCGTCGCGCCGTCGCCATCGGGGTCGGCGGCCGGCGTCCCGGCGGCGGGGTAGAACGCCGTCCAGATATCGGAGACGCCGTCGGCGTTCTGGTCGAGGATGGCGCGCAGGGGCGTGACGCAGAGGAGCGCGAAGAGGCCCGCGTGCCGCAGGCGAAGCGTGGTGGACATGGTGGGGAGGGCGCGAGCGGCCTCCACCGTTCGCGAGCCTCCAGCGAGCCACGGCCGCCGAGTGCGCGCAATGGCCCGAATGCCAAAGACCCGTGAAAGCGGACGGAGCGGGTACGCGCCGCGCTACGGGACGAACGGGCGTGCGATGGTCGCGGGCGCAGACGGCGGTGCCGGACGAACGGACTCGTTCGGCCGGCGGGGCACTCAATCCGAGTTTGGGTAAGGAGGACGCATCCCTCCTACTCGGCATTCGCGGCAGGGCGGAAGCTGCGACGAAGCGTCAGGCTATGACACGAGGATCAATCGGAGGGCGGCACGTGCTCGTAGGCGCCGAGGTCGACGCCGCCGCCCTGTGGGCGGAGGGTTCCGTCGGCATCGGTCGCGGGGGCGAGAGCGGAGCTGCCCTGATCCACGGGTGGCGCTCCTGGCAGAAGGTGGAAGTCGAAAGCGGCGGGAGCGACGAAGAGGCCGGAAAGGTCGGCGGGGAGCACGAGGTTGTGGTCGACGACGATGCGGTTGGTCGCGTCGGCCGCGGTGTTGAGCCGGGTGGTGAGGTTGTTGCGGACCACGCAGTCGGTGCTCGCGGTGCCGTTCTTGTGCGCGGCCACCATGATCCACGGCGAGGGGGAATTGCCCGGGACGAGGTCGACGACCGTGTTGTTCACGATGCAGCAGTTGTGGGCGCCGAGGAGCGTGATGCCGTGCCAGTGGTCGGTGACGACGATGTTGTTCTCGACGACCCACCCCTCGAAGAAACCGTCGAAGCACCCGATGCCCTGGATGGCTCCGGCGAAGGGGATCGCGGGCGACTCGTAGGCGATGAAGACATTGCCGCGTAGGGTGATGTTCTTCACGACTCCGGTCCCGACCGAATCGTCGGCCCCGTGCGACCAGGACTGGAAACCGTCGGGATGGTTCGAGTTCACGTTCCGCCGGTTCTTGACGAGGTTCGCCTCGAAGGTCCCCTCGTCGCCGAGCCCGCGCAGGCCGTCGCCGGCGAAACCGTCGATCGTGTTGTGGTCCACGCGCGCGCCGCCGCCGCTCATGGTGATGCCGAAGTCGACGAGGCGGAGGCGGCAGTTGCGGACGCGCACACGTGCGGCCGAGGCGTTGATCCCGTCGGCGGCGTTCGTGTTCCAGTCCGCGGCGGTGGACCAGACGCTTTCGTCCGGCACCGAGAAGACCTCGAGGGCGTCGAGCTCCACGTCAGCGGCCGGGCCGCGCCAGCCGTGGTTTTGGACGGTCACGATGGTGGCGGCGCTGTACGTTGCCGCGTAGGAGGGGCTCACGGAGAGGCCTCGGAGGATCCAGTTCTGCGCGGATTGCACCTGGACCTTGCTGAGCCGCGGCGTGCAGCCGGTTTCGGCGGCGATGGTGATGGGCGCGGTGTTGTAGGCGCTCTGGATGACGAGGGCTCCATGGTCACCCGAGCGCAGCCAGATCGTGTCGCCCGCGCGCACGGCGGCGCCCGCGTGCACCGGGACCAGCGTCTTGCCCTCGGCGTAGGGCAGGGAGTCCCAGTTGCGGGTCTCGACGAGGGTGTTGATCACCGTCTGGAGCGACTTCCATGGGTTGGCGGCGCTGCCGTCGCCGGAGTCGGTGCCGTTCACTGGATCAACGTAGTGCTGAGTGCGGCGGCCGCCGGCGGTGACGGATAGGAGCGCCGCGGAACTGGTTGTGCTGCGGCCGGAGGCATCGGTGACAACGACGGCGAAGTGTGCGCCGTCGTCGGCGAGCGCCGTGGCCGGCGTCGTGTAGTTGGTGAAGCGTTCATCGGCGAGCGGGAGGCCGTCGCGCAGCCACTGGTAGCGGAATGGTCCGTCGCCCGTGGCGGTGATGGCAAAGGTGGCCGTCTGCCCCACGAGGACTGCCGCCGCCTGCGGTGGCGAGGTGATGACCGGCGGTGTTGCGGTCCGCGGATCGGTGCCGTGGGCGGCTTCCCACCCGTCGGACAGGTCGTCGCTGTCGGTGTCCATGATCACGGGATCTGTTCCGAGCCGGGCTTCCTCCCAGTCGTTGAGCCCGTCGGAGTCGGTGTCGGCGTCGGAAACGACGACGCTCCAGAATTGGGCGTCGGTGGTGGTGCTTCCAGCGGCAGTGACGGTCGGACTCAGCTCGGTCCCGTTGCCGGCGAACTCGTCGGCGAGCGTGGTCCAGGTGATCAAGTCGGGCGAGGTCTGGATCCGGTAGCGTTTGCCGCCCACGCCCTGCCAGCGGAGCATGAGGTTTCCGGCCGAGTCGCGGGTGGCTGTCGCGGCAAAACGGCTCGCGGCCGAGGCCGGATCGGTGCCTGCGGTGGCCTCGGCGAGGTTGGCGGCTCCGTCGCCGTCGGGGTCTTCGGCGGGGGCGCCGGCCGAGGGGTGCAGCGCGGTCCAGAGGTCGGAGATGCCGTCGCCGTTCTGGTCGAGGGTCCCGCGCATCGGCGAGGCGAGCAGGGCGAGGAAGAGTCCGGTCCGCAGGACGGGACGCGAGACACGTTGGAGGCGTGAGAGAACTGTCATCGCAGCGGTGGGATGCCCCGATGCTGCTTCGGCGCAGGGGCGTGCTCAATGAACGAGCCGGCGAAAAACGGTAAACCTGCGCGGCCGGTGGTGCGGGCCGTTCGGGGCCGCGTCCGCCGGCGAGGAAAGGGCTCGCGCGGGGGCGGCGCGATGTGCCGTTATCCGGGGTATGCAGTCCAACGACAACTGCTCCGCCCACCCGGCGGCGCAGTACGACGCCGAGGTGCGCAAGGTCATCCCGTACTATGACGCGATCCAGGGCGAGACGATCGACGTCGTCCGCACAATCGTCGGTGCACCGGCGACCTGGCTCGACACCGGCTGCGGCACCGGGGCACTGATCGAGCGGGCGCTGCCGCTGTTTCCGGACACGCGCTTCCTCGCGGCTGATCCGTCCGAGGCGATGTTGACGCAGGTCCGGCAGCGTGTGGCGGGCCTCGGTGCTGCGGCGGCCGGACGCGTGACGGTGCTGCCGGCGGTGGCGAGCGACGGACTGCCGAAGGCCGTTCCGGGACTGCGCGTGCCGGTGGTGACGGCGATCATGTGTCACCACTATCTGGAGCCTGAGGCGCGGCGGGCGGCGGTGCGGGGCTGTTGCGAGATTCTCGAGCCGGGCGGTGTGCTGGTCGTCTTCGAGAACGTGGAGAGCGAATCACCGCGCGGGCGCGAGTTGGGCTTGCGGCGCTGGCGGGAGTTCCAGCTGCGGCAGGGACGCCCGGCGGAGGCGGTGGACAAGCACCTCCGGCGCTTCGGCACCGAGCTGAAGCCGATCCGGATCGCCGAACACCTGGCGCTCTTCCGCGCGGTCGGTTTCACCGAGGCCGAAGTCCTCTGGCGGGCCCATCTGCAGGCCGGGTTCTATGCGGTGAAATGAGCGGGGACCGGCTTACGGCGTCACGGAGATGGTCGTGCGCAGGGTGAGGTCGCGGTCGGCGGAGGAGGTGCCGACTAGGAGCTCGACCGGGCCGGGCTCGACGGTCCATGCGTTCCGGGCCTCGTCCCAATAGGCGAGGTCCGCGGTGGCGAGGGGGAGCGATATCGCGGCAGTGGTGCCGGCGGCGACGGTGGTGCGCTTGAAGCCGCGGAGTTGCTTGAGCGGGCGGGCGACCTTCGACTGCGGATAGCGGACGTAGAGTTGGACCACCTCGTCGCCCTCGCGGGAACCGGTGTTCGTGAGGTCGACGGTGATGGTGAGCGCTCCGTTCGTCGGCAGGGTTGCGGTGCTGGTGCGGAGGTTGGCGAGGGCGAAGGTGGTGTAGCTCAGTCCGTAGCCGAATGGATACTGCGGCTCGGCTGTGAAATACTGGTAGGTGCGGCCATGGCGGATGTCGTAGTCCATCATCGGCGGGAGCTGCGCGAGCGACTTCGGCCAGGTCTGCGCGAGCTTGCCGCCGGGGTTGACGGCGCCGAAGAGGACGTCGGCGAGGGCGTGGCCCTGCTCCTGGCTGGCGTGCGTGAGATGGACGATCACCGGGGCATTCTCGGCGGCCCAGGGCAAGGCGACGGGAAAGTTGGCGATGAGCACGACGACGGTGCGCGGGTTGGCCTCGCAGACGCGGCGGACGAAGTCCCCCTGGCCGTGCGAGAGCGTGAGCGCTTTGCGGTCGACCGCCTCCTTGCCGTCGGACGGTGAGGTGACGGTCTCCCAGCCGCCGTTGCCCTCGGGGTGGTTGCCGACGCAGACGATGGCGATGTCGGACTTGCGGGCGAGTTCGATGGCGGCATCGCTCATGTCACCGGCCCAGTTCACGGCGATGGAGCCGGTGCCGGCGAAGGTCGGGTTCACGAAGCGCTCGATGCCTTCGCGCGGGGAGACGGTGTAGGGTGGGGTACCGCCGTACCAGTCGGGGAGGACAGTGTTGGCCAGCGGGCCGATGACGGCCACAGACTTGAGGTGGTCCTTGTCGAGCGGGAGCAGTGCGCCGGTGTTCTTCAACAGGACGATGGAGCGCTGCGTGGCCCGGCGGACGAGGGCGCGAGTCTCGGCTTGGGCCCAGGGCTCCGGATCGCCCGCGGCGCCGATCCTGGCGTACGGCACGCGCTCGGCGGGATCGAGCAGACCGAGCCGGAGGGAGATGCGGAACAGGCCGCGCAGCGCGCGATCGAGGTCGGCCTCGGTGAGGAGGCCGCGGCGGACGGCCTCGGTCACCGCTTCCTTGTGACGATCGAGGAAGTGGTTGATGCCGGCCTTGACGCAGGCGGCCGCGGCGGTCGGGAGGTCGGGGAAGGCCTTGTGCTTGTCGACGAGCAGGCGGAGGCCGCCGCCGTCGGTGCAGATGATGCCGTCGACGCCCCACTCACCGATGACGACGGTGTTGAGCATCGGGTGGACATGGGCGGGCGTGCCGTTGACGGCGTTGTAGGCGGCCATGAGGGCGCGGGCGCCGCCCTGGCGCACGGCCATCTCGAAGGGTTTGGCGTAGTATTCGCGCCAGAGGCGGGCGTCGAAGTTGGAGGAACTGGATTCGCGGCCGTCCTCATTGGAATTGGCGAGGAAGTGTTTCAGCAACGCGGCGGTCTTCCAGTAGCGCGGGTCGTCCCCCTGCAGGCCGCGGGTGAAGGCGGACGCGAGGGTGCCGACGTGGAAGGGGTCCTCGCCGTAGGCTTCCTCGGTGCGGCCCCAGCGCGGGTCGCGGGCGAGATCGGCGTTGGGGGCGCGGACGATGAGACCGGAGCGGGCGAATTTCTCGCTCTGGTAGAGGAAGCGAGCCTCCTGCGCCTCCAGGGCGGCGACTTCGCGCAGGAGCTCCGGGTCCCAGGTTTCGCCGAGGCCGTACGCCTGCGGGAACTGGGTGGTCGGGGTGGGGTTGCGGTGCCCCCAATTGCTCGGGCCGCCCTGCGCGACGCCATGGTAGCCCTCGATATGCGGCGCCCCTTTCACGCCCAAGCGCGGCACGGCGGCCTTGGCGGCCATGCAGTCGATCTTCTCCTCGAGAGTGAGGCGCGCGACGAGGTCGGTGATGCGCGCCTCCGCGGGCAGGTCGGGGTTCTGGAAGGGGAGATCGGCGGCGGCCATGGCGGTGGAGGCGGCGAACGCGAGGGGCAGACAAACGGGGGCGATACGTTTGAGCATGGGGCAGCGAAAGCGGGGCGAGGGGGCGGCGGCAAACGGCAAACTGTCCGCGGTGCCGGTCTGGTCGGGACGATATTGAATCGCTGGATCCGGCCGGGGCGGGCGCGAGGGCTTGCGTCTGTCCCACGGGCGGCGATGATCACGCCGCGATCGGAACCCCTGCGCCATGCCCTTCACGTATGAAATCGAGGACCGGTTGGTTGTCTTTCGGTGGAGCGGGGTGATGACGCGGGCTGACCTGCAGGCGTTGATGACGGTCATGCCGGAACTGGCGGCGCGCGCGGGTTTCGGCGTGCCGGTGCTGCACCATTTCGACGACGTGACGTCCTGCGAGTTTCCTCCGTTGGCGGCGCTTGATCACTCGGCGCAGCGGCGGAACGTGGTGATCCCCGGGCCGGTGAAGTCGGCGACGATCGCGAAGCGTTCGGAGGTCCGCGCGATGGCCCGCGTCTTCCAGGCGCTGAACCGCAACCCGACCCTCCAGATGGAGATCTTCGATTCGGAGGAGGCGGCGCGGGAGTGGTTGAGCAGGGAGTAGACGGCCACCCCTGGCTCCGTGGTCGTGGCAGGCCGCGGTGCACGTCTCCCAAGATTCACCGGTTTTCGTTTTCGTGGTGCGGCGGATCTCGCCTATGAGTCGGGCCATGCCCCGCATCGCTTTTCCCCTCCTTGCCGCGCTGCTGTCCGCCTCCTGCCTGTGTGCGCAGGAAGCCCCGATCCAGTCCCGGGTCCACACCTGGGCACAGTCTCCCACCGAGAGAGTCGGGCCGACGGAGGTCCGGCGCCTCTGTCGCGGCAGCGGACTTGATCTGGAGCTTATGGACGTGACGGCGACGACACTCGGTGCCGGGCAGGCTTTTGCCGGCAATGGCACCGACAGCTGCGAGCGCCTTCTCATCGTGAAGTCGGGTCGGCTGCAGACCGAAGTGAGCGGCCAGAGCCGCACGCTGGGCATCGGCAGCCTGATCCTGGTGATGCCGGGCGACGAGTGCCGGCTGGCCGCGACCGCGGAGGCGTCGGCGACGTTCTTCCAGTTGCGCTACAAGTCGAAGCACCGCGCCGATGCGGAACGCGGCCGCCGGACCGGCGGCTCGAGGCTCATTGAGTGGGCCGAGCTGCCGTACACGGCCAACGAGGTCGGCGGCCGCCGGCAGCCCTTCGAGCGCGCGACGGCGATGTTCTCCGAGTCCGAGATGCACGTGACCACGCTCAATCCCGGGCTCACCACCCACGCCCCGCACACGCATGTGCCCGACGAGATCGTGCTGATGATCCGCGGCGAGACGGAGATGTCGATCGACGGCATACCCTGCCGCGGGACCGCCGGCGATCTCTACTTCCTCGGGTCCGGCGTGCCCCACAATATCCACAATGTCGGAACGACGCCGGCGGAGTACTACGCTTTCCAGTGGCGGTGAGTCGCGCCGGGCGTTTGCCTTCCTGAAGAACAGCGATGCCGACGGCCGGCGCCTTGCGGACCGCCCGTCGGCTTCCGTGAGTGCGGCGGCTCCGCGCTAGCGCTTGCGCGCCTTCGGATCGCGTTCGGCGAAGAGAAACTCGGCGTAGGCGAGGTCGCGGGGCGTGGTGAGCTTCGGATTCGGCTCGGGGTTCTCGTAGAAGAACACGGGCTTGCCGGCGAACTCCATGGCCTGGGCGTCGTCGGTCACGCGGCGGGTTTCCTCGAGCGAGCCGTAGGCGGCGAGGATCTCGGCGCGGCGGAAGATCTGCGGCGTCTCCGTGGCCCAGAGCCGGCTGCGCTCCAGCGTGCGGGCGGGAACGGCCTCGTCGGGATCGGCGGGGGTGGGCAGCTCCTTGATCGTGTCGGCCACCCGATGGGCGAAGACGGCGGAGCCGCGCCGCTTGGCCAGGGAGGCGTAGCGGCGGATGAGCGGGGCGCGGACCATCGGCCGCGCGGCATCGTGGATGAACACCCACTCGACGGTCGGCGGCAGCGCCTCGAGCGCGTGGCGCACGGACTCCTGGCGTTCGACGCCGCCGCGCACGAAGATGATGCGCTGCGTCGGCGCCAGCCGCAGGGCGCGCACGCCTTTCTCGAGTTGGCGTTTCTGCGCCACGGAGCGGAAGACGAAGACGAAGGTCGACGTGAGCCCGCTCTCGACGAAGGCCTCGACGGAGTGGAGGAAGACCGGCTTGCCGGCGACCTTGGCGAGAACCTTGTCGTCGGCGACGGCCTTCATGCGGGTGCCGCGACCGGCACAGAGGAAGATGGCGGCGGCGCTCATGCGTTGTGACCGAGATCGCGCAGGATGCGGGTGGCGGCGTCGGCGGGGTTCGCGGCGCGCAGGATCGGCCGACCGACCACGATGAAGTTGGAGCCGGCGCGGGCGGCGTCGGCGGGCGTCATGACGCGCTTCTGCTCATCGGCGGCGGAATCGGCGGGGCGGACGCCGGGGGTGACGAGCTGCACGTTGGCCGGCAGCACGGCGCGCAGCGGGGCGACCTCGTGCGGCGAGCAGACCAGGCCGGACATGCCGGCGCCGGCGGCGAGCTTGGCGAGGCGCTCGACCTGGGCCGCGGCGGAGCCGGGGACGCCGGTGCCGTTGAGCGCGGCGTCGTCCATCGAGGTGAGGACGGTGACGCCGAGCAGGAGCAGGTCGGGCTTGTGCTGGCGCTGGGCCTTGACGGCCCACTCCATCATCTCGCGGCCGCCGGAGGTGTGGAGCGTGAGCATGCCGATCGGCAGCGGCGCGAGGGACTGGACGGCCTTGGCGACGGTGTTGGGGATGTCGTGGAGCTTGAGATCGAGGAAGATGTTGAAGCCCTGGTCGGCGACCCGGCGCACGTAGTCGGGGCCGTAGGCGGTGAACATCTGGCGGCCGCTCTTCACCCAGCGCCGGCGGCCGGAGAGCTGGCGCAGGATCGGGGCCGCTTCGTCGGCGGTTTCGCAATCGAGGGCGAGAATTAGGTCGCAGTTCATGAGTGGCGCTTCGTAGTTTTAAGCGTTCCACCGCAGCGTTTTTCCCAGTGAACGCAAGCCCTTCGATCAGCGTCTTCGCCCCGGCCAAGTTGAACCTGTTTCTCGCCGTCACCGGACGGCGGGCGGATGGATTCCACGACCTCGTCTCGTTGGTGGCGCCGCTGGACTGCGGCGACACGCTGGTGGTGACACCGCAGGCGCCCGGCGCCGCGGAGGGCGGATCCGACACGCTGGTGTGCGACGCGGCCGGAGTGCCGGCCGACGCGAGCAACCTCGTGCTCAAGGCCGCGGCGGCCTGGCGGGCGGCGGGCGGACGGGCGCCGTGGGTGCGCTTCGAACTCGAGAAACGCACCCCAGCCGGCGCCGGCATGGGCGGCGGGAGCAGCGACGGCGTGGCCGCCCTGCGCGGGCTGCAGCAGGTCGCGCAGGTGCCGTTGGCGGAGGCGCGTCTGGCGGAGATCGCGGCCGGGCTCGGTTCGGATTGTCCGCTGTTTCTCGTCGGCGCGCCGACGATCATGCGCGGGCGAGGGGAGCGGTTGGAGTTTCTGGCGCCGGCGGAGCGGGCGCGGCTGACCGGCCGGCGGGTGCTGGTGTGTCGTCCCGGCTTTGGGATCGAGACTCCCTGGGCCTACGGCCGGCTCGTCGCTGGCGCGCCGCACAGCTACACGCCCGCGGCGGAGGCCGAGGCGCGGCTGGCGGCCTGGCGCAGCGGCGGGCTCGAGCTGGAGTCGTTGCTGGCGAACTCGTTCGAGCCGGTGGCGTTTGCCAAGTTCCTGGCGCTGCCGGCGCTCGCGAGTCGGCTCCGGGACCGGTGCGGCTTGCGGCTGCACCTGACCGGAAGCGGGAGCGCGTGTTTCGCGTTGTTGTCGGAGAACGACGACGCGCTTGCGGCCTTGGCGGAGATCCGTGCCGCCTGGGGCGCGGAGGCTTTCGCGGCGGTGGCCCGGCTTGGCTGAGACGGGAAAAGCGGTTGACGGTGTATGAGTTGCGGCGTTTGACTCCTGCCTCGTCCGACCCCGGATTTCTCCCATCTCAGCTCATCTACGCATGGACAAAGCCGCCCAAAACGAAGTCGTCGTCAAGGGCATCGCTGCGTCTCAAGGTATCGCGTACGGGCAGATCTTCCTCTACGTGCAGAAGGATCTGGATCTGCCTCAGTTCCAGATCGATCCGGCGCGGCGCATGGAGGAGATCGCACGTTTCGAACGCGCGCTGGTCGACACCCGCAAGGAGATCGGGCGGGTTCGCTCCGAGGTGTCGCGGAATCTCGGGGAGGATGAGGCCCGCATCTTCGACGCGCACCTGATGGTGCTCGAGGATCAGGCGCTGATCGGCGAGACCATCCGGGAGATGGAGAACACCGGCCTGAACATCGAGGCGTGTTTCCACCGGGTGTCGCAGCGCTACGTGAAGGCTTTCGAGGAGATCCCCGACGAGTATCTGCGCGAACGGGTGGCGGACATCCGCGATGTGTCGAAGCGCGTGCTGCATGCCCTGCTGGGGCAGGCGGCGGCGAGCCTCGGGTCGATGCTGCAGAACCGCATCGTCGCGGCCAATGACATCAGCCCCTCCGACGCCGCGAGCATCGACCGCAGCAGCGTGCTCGGCATCGTGACCGAGGGCGGAAGCCGGACCAGCCATGCGGTGATCGTGGCCCGCTCGCTGAAGGTGCCGGCGGTGGTCGCCGCCCGCGGCGTGACCGATCTGGCGCGCGATGGCTCCTGGGCGATCCTGGACGGCTACGACGGCCACATCATTCTCAACCCGACCGAGCAGACGCTCTTCCGCTACGGCAAGCTCCAGGAGAAGCGCCGCACGGTCGAGTCGCGCATCATGTCGGTCAACCGCCTCCCGGCGGAGACCCAGGACGGTGTGCGCGTGCAGCTGCTGGCCAACATCGAGAAGGCCGACGAGGTGGAGCTGGTCCGCAACTACCAGGCCGACGGCGTCGGGCTCTTCCGCACCGAGTACCTTTTCCTCAACGCCGACCATCTGCCCGACGAGGAGCAGCAGTTCGCCGCCTATGCCGCGGTCGCGCAGGGACTGGCTCCCTTGCCGGTGGTGTTGCGCACGCTCGATCTTGGCGGCGACAAGGCCGACCTGAGCGGCGTGGCGCGGATCGAGAGCGAGTCCAATCCGTTCCTCGGCTTCCGTGCGATCCGCATCTGCCTCGAGAACCCCGAGTTCTTCAAGAAACAGCTGCGCGCGGCGCTGCGCGCCAGTGCGCTCGGCAACGTCCAGATCATGTATCCGATGATCAGCGGCGTCGACGAGGTCATCCAGGCCGGTCGGCTCCTCGAGGAGGCCAAGCAGGAGCTCCGGGCGCGCGGGCTGGCCTTCGACGACAAGGTGAAGGTCGGCAGCATGATCGAGATCCCCAGCGCGGCGACGACCATCGACCTGCTCTGCGACGAGTGCGATTTCTTCTCGGTCGGCACCAACGACCTGATCCAGTACACGCTCGCGATCGACCGGCTCAACGTCCGCATCGCGCACCTCTACCAGCCCACGCATCCCGCGGTGCTGCGCACGTTGCGCGCGATCTTCGGCGAGTCGGGCCGGCGCAAGCTTCCCGCCGGTGTGTGCGGCGAGATGGCGGGCGACCCGGTCTACGCGGCGCTGCTCCTCGGTCTTGGCGCGACCAGCCTGAGCATGGCCCCTCCGCTGATCCCGACGGTGAAGTATCTCGTGCGGAACATGAAGATGGCCGATGCCCGCAAGCTCGCCAAGGAGGCGCTGGAGATGCGCGACCCGAAGGAGATCCAGACGCTGTGCGAGAACTTCTACCGGGATCGTACCAAGGACCTTTCGCTCGGCTGAGCGTCGTGGTCTTGGATCCCGGTCCGCGTCGTCGCGGGGGGGCGGCTTGGTTTGGCGGGGACGGCGCGACGGAAACGGCGGCGCACGCCAGTGGGGAGTTGGCAGGGCGCCTTCGGGTCGCCTGAATCGCCATCGTGTCGAAAGCAACCGAGAGACTTCCTGCGCTGATCGTGCTCGTGCTGACGCCGTTGCTGGCGTGGCTGGCGTTCCCGTCGGCCAACAGGCCGGAGTGCGCGCTCGTGCTGGCTGTTCCCGCGCTGTGGTGGGCGACACGCGCGCCGGCGTGGCGGTTGTTCGGCTGGACACTGTGGGCGGCCTGGTCGCTCGCGTGGCTGCTGCTGCTGGCGTGGCTCCACCACGTCACGGTGGTCGGCGTGGTCCTGCTGGCGGCGTTTCTCGGTGCGCTCACCACACTCTGGTTTTTCGCGGCCCGCTGGGCCCTGCCGCGGGTGGTGGCGGCGCCGGCCTGGACGCGCGTTGCGGTGATGTTCGGACTGGCGGGCCTGTGGGTCGTGGGCGAGTGGGGGCGCGGCTGGCTGTTCACCGGGTTCCCGTGGCTGACGCTCGCGGCGTCGCAGTGGCGGCGTCCGTTGCTGCTGGCGCTCTGCCCGTACACCGGCGCCCATGGTGTGTCGTTTCTGCTGATCCTCGTGAACCTCGGTGCCACCGCGTGGTTCGTGCGCATGGCGACGGCGCCCTATTCGGAGCGGCGGCGGTGGTTCACGCCGGAGTTCACGGTGGCGTTGGCGGCGCTGTTGGCCGGGACTTTCGGCCTGTCCGGCGACTTCCTGCACCAGCCCCGGCATCGGCGGCCCTGGGTGACGGTCGGGCTCGTGCAACCGTACATCCCGCAGACGTTGAAGTGGGATCCGGCGGCGGCGCGGGAGAACCTGCGCATCCTGGAACAGGAGACGGAGAAGGTTGCGGCGGCGAAGCCGGATCTGCTGCTGTGGCCGGAGTCGGCGGTGCCCTACATCCTGAAGGTGCAGCCGCAGCTCCAGGGCTGGTTCGAGGAGAACGCCCGCCGCGCCGGGGCTCCGGTGGTCGGCGGCGTCGTGGTGATGGAGGACGCGAATCTGCCGACGGAGCGCTGGTTCAACGCCGCGGTGGTGATCGATCCCGAGCACGGCCTGCAGGCCGACTACTATGCGAAACGCCATCTGGTGCCCTGGGGCGAGTATGTGCCGCTGCGTCCGGTGTTCGGCTGGCTGAAGAAGTTTGTGCCGATCGGCGACGACTTCCTGCGCGGGACGACCGCGAAGCCGCTCGTGGTCTCCACGCGGAGCCGGCCGGTGTCCGCGGGCGTGCTGATCTGCTACGAGGATGTTTTCCCCGATCTCTCGCGCGCCAGCGCGCAGGCCGGGGCCGAGGTGCTCGTGAACCTCACCAACAACGCCTGGTATGGCGAGGGGGCGGCCGCCTACCAGCATGCGGCGCATTCCGCCCTGCGCGCTGCGGAGACGCGTCGCCCGGTGGTGCGGTGCGGCAACGGCGGCTGGAGCGGCTGGTTCGACGAGTACGGCGGGCTGCGGGAGGAACTGACGGATGCCCGGGGCTCGGTTTATTTTCGCGGCGGCGGCCTGGTGCAGCTCACCCGCGACGAGCGCTGGGTGGGACGGCTCACGCCGTACACGATGCACGGCGATTGGTTTGTGGCGGTGTGCGCCGGGCTGGCGGCGCTGGCGGCACTGCGCGTGGGGCGGATGCAGCCGGTGGACGCGCAGGGGAGCAGGGTGGGCGGGGCCGATGTGCCCTAGGTGTGTGGCCTCGCCGCGGCGCCGGGGCCCAAAGAAAAGGCCGGGCGCGGGGCCCGGCCTGCGGTGAGAAAACGGAGGTCGCGCAGGTGTACACCAGCAGCTGCTGGTTGATCTGGTGCATCTGCGAGTAGTTGCGGATCTTCGCGATCGTCGCCGGGGTGAGCTCCTGGCCTTCGCCGATGAGCAGGAGGCCGTGGGGATTGTAGATGCCGTTGGCGAGCGTCATGGCCGGCTTGAGCTCCTCGAGCATGATCTCCTT
>JAEXPG010000423.1 GCA_023447015.1 Verrucomicrobiota bacterium | reverse complement strand
GCGCTCAACGCCGCGCTCGTGTTTGTCCTGCTGCGGGTGCTGACGGGTTCGGTGTGGCGCGGCCTGTTCGTTGCGCTGGTGTTCGGTCTGCACCCGCTGCGCGTCGAGTCGGTCGCTTGGGTTTCGGAGCGCAAGGATGTCCTGAGCACGCTCTTCGGGCTGCTCTCACTGCTGGCCTACGCCCGGTGGGCGCGGCGCGGCTCCGGCGGGGCGCCGAATTCCTGGTGGTACGGCGTGCTGAGTTTCGGCTGCTTGGCGCTCGGCCTGATGAGCAAGCCGATGCTGGTCACCTTGCCCTGCGTGTTCCTGCTGCTCGATGTCTGGCCGCTGGGCCGCCTGGAGGAGGTCAGCCTCGCCCGGGGGTGGGCGCTGATCCGGGAGAAGATTCCGTTCTTCCTGCTCACGGTGGCCGGGGCTGCGTCGACCTGGGTCGCGCAGGCGAGTGTCGGGGCGATGGGGAGCGCGACGGCCTATCCGTTCGCCTCGCGACTGGCCAACGCGGTCGAGGCCTACGGCGGATATCTCCGCCGGACATTCTGGCCCGCGGATCTCGCGATCATCTATCCGTTCCAGCGCACGCACGCGGCGGTCCCGGTCGCGGCGATCGCTGTCCTGCTGGCGGCGCTCACGGTCGGTGCGTTTCTGCTGCGGCGGAACCGTCCCTGGCTGCTCGGAGGCTGGCTATGGTTTCTTGGGACGCTGGTGCCGGTGATCGGCCTCGTGCAGGTCGGCGGGCAGGCGATGGCCGACCGCTACACCTATCTTCCCTCGATCGGCTTGCTGGTTGCCCTGGTCTGGGCGGTGGCGGATCTAGCCGCCGGCGTGCCGTGGCGCGTGTGGACCGCCGCGGTGGCCGGGGTGGCGGTCGCGCTGCTCCTCGCTGGCGCGACGGTGCGGCAGATCTCGTTCTGGCAGGACGGCCGGACGGTGTTCCGCCATGCGCTCGCCGTGACGGAGAACAACTACTTCGCGCACCACTGTCTCGCCTTGGCGCTGGAGCAGGTTCCCGACGGCAGGACCGAGGCGATCGAGCAGCATCGTGCGGCGTTGCGCGTCGTCCCCGGGTTGCCGGACGCGCATCTGCATCTCGCGGCGGCCCTGTCCGAGGCCGGCGTGGCCGCGTTGCCCGAGTGCATCGCGGAGTACCGTGCGGCGCTGCGCCTGGATCCTCGTTATGTCGAGGCGCACTGCGGCCTCGCGCGGGCGCTGCTGCGCACGGAGGACGGACTGCCCGAGGCGATCGCGGAGCTGCGGCGGACCGTCGTGCTGGCGCCCGGCATCGCGGATGCGCACTTCGATCTGGCGGAGTGTCTGGCGCGCACGCCCGAAGGGGCGGCTGAAGCCATGGACGAGTACCGGACGGTGCTTCGGCTCAGTCCCGAGCGGGCCGAGGTGCACAACAGCCTTGGCCTGCTGCTGGCGCGGCTGGGTCGGTTTCCCGAGGCGATTGCGGAATACGAGGCGGTGCTGGGCGTGAAACCGAACTTCGCACAGGCGCACAACAATCTCGCCAATGTGCTGGTCCGCACCCCCGGGCGTGAGACGGAGGCGATCGCGCACTACCGGTCCGCGCTTGTACTCGAGCCCGACTACTGGGAGGTCCATTTCAACCTTGGCCTGGCTCTCGCGGCCGATCCGGATCGCCGGGCGGAGGCGATCGCTCATTTCGAGGCGGTGCTCCGACTGCGGCCTGACTGTGCCCCGGCGGGCGAGATGCTCGAGCAGCTCCGCGCCGAGTAGGCGGGCGCCGCCCGGTGGTGGCGCGGACGGGCTTCTTTGGGTTGAACGGATCGCGCTCCGGTGCGTCTCACAGGGCAGGGATTCCTCCGACCGAATGAACTACCGACCTTTGGGCAGAACCGGCTTTGCCGTTTCCGAGATCAGCTTTGGCGCGTGGGCGCTGGGCGGCGGCTGGGGCCCGCAATCCGACGAGGATTCGGTGCGCGCGCTCCATCGTGCGATCGACCTCGGCGTCAACTTCATCGACACCGCCGCCGGCTACGGCAACGGCCGCAGCGAACGCGTGATCGCCGGCGTCCTCAAGGAGCGGCGGGAGAACGTGCTCGTCGCCACCAAGACCCCGCCCACGCCCGGGGCCTGGCCTCCGTCCCCGTACTGCCGCGCCGCCGAGCGCTACGGCGAGAGTTATCTGCGCGCCAACGTCGAGGAGCGTCTCCGGTGTCTGGGCACCGACCGGATCGACCTGCTCCAGCTGCACACCTGGACGCGGGCGTGGAACCGCGATCCCTCGCCGTTGGCCGTGCTGCGCCAGCTGCGCACGGAGGGGAAGGTGCGGTTCATCGGCGTCTCCACCCCGGAGCACGACCAGCACAGCGTGGTCGACCTGATCCGCGGCGGCTGGGTCGATGTGGTGCAGGTGATCTACAACGTGTTCGAGCAGGAGCCCGCCGCCGAGTTGCTCGAGGCCGCGCGCGAGCACGGCGTGGGCGTCATCGTGCGTGTGCCCTTCGACGAGGGTTCGCTCACGGGGAAGTTCACCGAGAAGACGACCTTCGCCGACGGCGACTTCCGCCGCCACTACTTCGCCGGCGACCGGCTGGCGCGGACGGTGCGGCGCGTCGACGCCGTGCGCCAGGCGCTGGAGGGCAGCGGGCTCACGCTGCCGCAGGCGTCGCTGAAGTTCGTGCTCGCCCATCCGGCGGTGAGCACGGTGATCCCCGGGATGCGCAATACCGACCAGGTGAACCTGAACTGCGCGGCGGCGTCGTTGCCGCCGATGGCGCCCGAGCTGGTCGAGAAGCTGCACGCGCACAACTGGCGCCGGGGGATCTGGTACGGCGGGAAACAGTGAGGCGGATCGCGGCGTTCCGGTACCGGAGAAGCCGGGGCGCGCCGGAACCGGGCGCGGGCTCGGCTATGGTCCGCTCGCCGGGAGGGGCGCGGGCGCGGCTTCGCCGATCTCGACGAGATGGCCGTCGGGATCCTGGACACGGAAGATCCGGCCGCCGCCCCACGGTGTCGCGACGAGGCCGTGCACGATCGTGACACCGCGCGCGGAGAGCGCCCGGAACGTCTCCTCGATATCGGCCGACTCGAGGTAGATCACGAGATTGCCCGCGCCGAGACGAGCGGGGATCGCCGCACGCAGTTGCTCCTGTGGGAAGAGCCGGTCGGCCTGGTGGAAGGAGAGCCGGTTCTTGAACACGATCATGCTCTCCCAGTCGTGGAGGAGCTCGAGGCCGAAGTGCCCGGTGTAGAAGGCCTTGGTTCGGCCGATGTCGGCCACGAGGACGAGGGTGTCGATCTGGCGCATGGCGGCTGCGGGGTTTGGTTGGTCCGAGGGGAGGGGGAACGGCGGCGGGGTCGCAGTGGCGCTCACTCCACTTCCTGAAACTGGAGCGCGTGGAGGCGGGCGTAGAGGCCGCCGCGGGCGAGGAGTTCCGCATGCGTGCCCTGCTCGGCGAGGCGGCCCTGTTCCATCACGAGGATCATGTCCGCCTTCTGGATCGTCGAGAGGCGGTGGGCGATGACGAAGGTGGTGCGGCCCTGCATGAGCCGCTCCATCGCCTGCTGGATGAGGCGCTCGGAGGCGGTGTCGAGCGCGCTGGTGGCCTCGTCGAAGATGAGGATGCGCGGGTCCTTCAGGATCGCGCGCGCGATGGCGATGCGCTGGCGCTGGCCGCCGGAGAGCTTCACGCCGCGTTCGCCCACCGTGCTGGCGTAGCCGTCGGGCAACGCCGCGATGAACTCGTGGGCGTTGGCGGCCTTCGCCGCCTCGACGATCTGCTCGCGGGTGGCGTCGGGGCGGCCGTACTTGAGATTCTCCTCCAGCGTGCCGGAGAAGAGGATGTTCTCCTGGAGGACGATGCCGATCTGGCCGCGCAGCGAGGCGGCGGTGACACCGCGGATGTCGTGGCCATCGATGGTGATCCGGCCGGAGACCGGGTCGTAGAAACGGGCGATGAGGTTGACGAGCGTGCTCTTGCCGGAACCGCTGGGGCCGACGAAGGCGACGAGCTTCCCGGCCGGCGCGGTGAAGGAGATGTTGGTCAGTGTGCGCGGCCGGCCCTGCCCGGGCGGCTCCTGGTCGTAGTCGAAGCAGACGTCGCGGAACTCGACGTCGCCGCGGACGGGCGGGAGCGCGCGGGCGTCGGGGGCGTCGGCGACCTCCGGCTTGGTGTCGAGCAGCCCGAAGATGTTCTCCAGCGAGGTGGTGGCGCGCTGGAAGATCAGGTTGAGGTCGGCGAAGCGGACGATGGGCGGGAAGATGAACGCGATGTAGCCGTAGAACGCCACCAGCGTGCCGACCGCCATCCGGCCCTCGAGCACGAGCCAGCCGCCGTACCCGAGGACGACGAGGGTGCCGAGCGAGCCGAGGAGATCGGCGATGATGCCGATCTTGGTGTAGCGGATGACGATCTTGGAGTAGTTGGTGTAGTCGGCGTTGATGCCGGCGGCGAAGGCGGCGATCTCGTCCTGCTCCTTGGTGAACGACTTCACGACGCGCGCCGCGGCGACCTTCTCGTGGAGGAAGCCGACGACGTGGTCCCAGTTCTGCCGGTGCACGCGGCTCTCCTCGCGCATCGGGCGGCGTTGGTGGAAATGATTGACGAGGAAAAGCGGCAGGACGGCGGCGATGCCGATGGCGAGGCGCCATTCCACGAAGAAGAGGAAGCCGAGCACGCCGAGCAGCGTGATGGCGTCGGAGATGACGGTGATGAGGAAGCCGTTGGTGAGGGCGTAGACCTCGTTGGTGTCCTGCGAAATGCGGGAGGCGGTCTTGCCCGTCTGGTTGGCGTCGAAGTAGCGCAGCGAGAGCGTCTGGAGGTGGGCGAAGAGCTGGATGCGCACGTCGCAGACCAGGCGCATGGCGGAGTACTGGAGGACGCGGTTGCGGATGAAGGTGACCCAGGCGCGCAGGATGAAGATCGCGGTGAAGGCGCCGAGCAGCCAGGCGAGGAGGTGGAGGTCGCGGCGGGGCAGGGCGTCGTCGATGAGGATCTTGAAGATCCAGGGGGCGGGGAGGGTGAGCGCGGTGGCGACGAGGATGAGCACGATGCCGAGCGCGATCCGACCGTATTGCGGACGGGCGATCGCGAGGAAGCGGCGGAAAGTGTGCTGTGGCATGGGAGGCGCCGTAACGTTGGACATGCGGGCCGGCGGGCAAAGAAAAAGGCCGCCCGGAAGCGGGTGGCCCAACCAGTGGAGGCGCGGGTAATGAATCGGCGGCGGGGGGTGCGGTGGGCCGCCCCGGGCCGACACCGTCTTGACGCCCTCGTCCATGGA
>JAEXPG010000199.1 GCA_023447015.1 Verrucomicrobiota bacterium | reverse complement strand
CGCAAATCCGCGTCCGACCGCGACAAGGTTTTGCGTCTTCGGCCACGTGCGGCGCCCTTGGCGGGAAAAGGATGTCGGCCGGGGATGACGCATTTTCGCGTCCGACCGCGACACGTTTTTGTGTCTTCGCTGGCAGGGTGGAGCGGGGTACCGGCGGCCCGTGCTGCAGCGCGGCGGCGGGACAACGGGAGTGATTCCGCGGGCGGGCTTGCCACCGCCGGAGGTTGGGCCTGTGCTGCGCCGCTTATGCATCTCGACCTCCCCGCGGGCGACTTTGCCGGCTACATCTTCGACTGCGACGGCACGCTCATCGACTCGATGCCCGTGCACTACCGCGCGTGGGACGAGGCGATGCGTCGGCAGGGCATGCCGGGCCGCCTCGACGAGGATCTGTTCTATTCGCTCGGCGGCGTGCCCACCCGGCGCGTGGCGGAGATCATCGCGAAACACTACGGGCTCCCCATCGACGTCGAGCAGGTGTTCCACGTGAAGGAGAACCTCTTCCTCGAGCTGCTGGCCGACGTGAAACACATCCGCCCCGTGGTCGAGTTCGCCCGGAAGGCCGCCGCGGCGGGCAAGCCCGTGTCGGTCGCCTCCGGCGGGCCGCGCGACATCGTGCACCACTCGCTGAAGCTCGCCGGCCTCGCGCCGCTCTTCCCGGTCGTGGTCACTCCCGAGGACGTGGGGCAGCGCGGCAAGCCGGCGCCGGACATGTTCCTGCTCGCGGCGCAGAAGATGGGGGTGCCGCCGGAGAAATGCCTGGTGTTCGAGGATGCCGAACCCGGCCACCAAGCTGCCGAAGCGGCGGGGATGCCGTCGGTGCATGTGCCCAGCCGTGGGCCGCGCCCGAGGAGGAAGTGAGGGGACTTCCGCTGTTGGGTTTCGAGGGGATTGCCGAATTGCGCTTCGCGCGGCGGGGTGGGGTTGGCGTGCGAGCGCGTGCCTCTGAACGGGAGCCACACGTGGTTGTTTGCCAGGGCGGTCGGTGTCGCGCCGCCCCGCGGGGCATCGGCCCGAGCTGGCGCGGGCGGTGTCGTTCTCCGCGCGCCCCTGAATCCGCCGCGACCCGGGGCATCGCTCCGCCGGAGGGCTGGTCTCCTGTCCAAACAAAGGGGCACGCGGGTCCGCGCGCCGGCACGCGGCCGTGGTTGTGGGGGCTACGCGCCGGGACCGTCGCGCCCGTCTTCCGCCTGCACGGCCACGTAGAGGTCCTCGACCTTCTTGCGGGCCCACGGGGTTTTCCGGAGAAACTTCAGGCTGGAGGACACGCTCGGATCGAAGCGGAAGCAGTTGACCGGGATGATGCGGCCCAACTCCGCCCAGCCGAGGCGCTCGACCAGCCGCGTGACGATCGTCTCAAGCGTGAGGCCGTGCAGCGGGTCGTTGGAGCGGTGGGCGGGTGCGGTCATGCGGGGAAGGTGGGGCGGCGGCGGCGTGGTTGACAGGCGGAAATCGGACCGGAGGGCGCCGCGGGCGAGCGCATGGGCGATGTTCGATGGATGCATCATTCCGCGGAGTCGCGGCAGCGGTGATTTAAGAACGGTGTGGATTTCCCCCCGGCGTCCACTCACTGTCGCGCGCTCAGTCCCCCGAGTAATCAACCCCTAGACACCCTCCCACTGGGTTATCCAACATGTCCGGCGACAAACTAAGTTACCGCGAGAAAGTCTCCTACGGCTTCGGCGATTTCGCGTCGTGCCTCTACTGGCAGACCTTCATGGTCTACCTCACGTTTTTCTACACCGATATCTTCGGCATCACCGCGGCGGCGACTGCGGCGATGCTGGGCATCAGCCGAAGCATGGATGCGTTCTTCGATCCGGTGGTCGGCATGATTGCGGATCGCACCCAGACCCGCTGGGGAAAATTCCGCCCCTACCTGCTCTGGTTCTGCGTGCCGATGGCGATCGCCGGCGTGTTGACCTTCACGACTCCCGGATTCGGCAATACCGGAAAACTCATTTGGGCGGCGGTGACGTACAACGCCCTGATGCTGATCTACACCGCGATCAACATCCCATATACCGCGATGCTCGGGGTGATGTCGCCCAACCCGAACGAGCGCACGACGCTCTCGTCGGTCAAGTTCATCTTCGCCTACGCCGCCGGCATGGTCATCTCGGCCACGCTGCTGCCGCTCTCCAAGACGCTCGGCGCGGGTAACGAGCAGCGTGGTTGGCAACTGGCGTTCATCATCGTCGGCCTGGTGGTGATCGGCTCGTTCCTGATCGTGTTCTTCAACACGAAGGAGCGCGTCAATCCGCCGAAGGAGCAGAAGACCTCGGTGCTGCGCGACCTCGGCGACCTCGTCACCAACGGCCCGTGGCTGATCCTGCTGGCGACCACGATCACCTTCATCCTCTTCGTCGCGGTGCGCGGCAGCGTGACGGCTCACTATTTCAAGTACTACGTCGGTACCCAGGAGGTGGGCATTCCGTTCTTCGGTGGAGTGAAGTCGTACTCGTTCGAATGGCTGGTTTCGGCCTTCAACACCTCGGGGCAGCTGGCGTCGCTGGCCGGCGTGTTCCTCGTTCCGTTCTTCGCGAAGGCCGTGGGCCGCAAGGTCGCCTTCATCTCGCTCTTCGCGGTCGCCGTGCTCTCGACGGCTTCGTTCTACCTGCTCGATCCGAAGCAGGTCTGGCTGATTCTCGGCATCAACCTGCTCGGCTCCGCGACCGGCGGCCCGCTCAGCGCCCTGATCTGGGCGATGTACGCCGACACCGCCGACTACAGCGAGTGGAAGACCAAGCGCCGCGCTACCGGCCTGATCTTCTCCGCGTCGATCTTCTCCCAGAAGGAAGGCTGGGCCATCGGTGCGGCGGTCGGCCTCGGGCTGCTCTCGATGGTCGGTTTCAAGGCCAACGTGGTGCAGAACGCCGACACGCTCGCGGGCTTGAGACTGCTCATGAGCCTGATCCCGGCCGGCTTCGGCATCATCTCCATCATTCTCGTGATGTTCTACCCGCTGAACGAGAAGAAGGTCGCGCAGATCGGCGAGGAGCTGAAGGCGCGGCGCATCGCGGCGGGCGAGGAGCCGGCGGCGAGCTGAGTTCTTCCACGATCCGATTCTCCCAAGGCGCGCCGCAGACCGGCGCGCCTTTTTGTTCTGCGGCTCCGTGGCCGGTTGCGGGCGGGCCGCCGGGCCGGAGGAGCTCTCGGGGTGTCAGCCCTTCGGCAGGCCGCGCGCGAAGGCGGCAAGCGTCTCGGGGCTGACGTGGTGCTCGATGCCCTCGGCGTCGCGGCGGGCGACCGCCTCGGGCACGCCGAGACTGCGGAGGAAGGCGAAGACCGTCTCGTGGCGGTTGCGGCAGGTTTCGGCCAGCGCGCGGCCGGCGTCGGTGAGGAAGATGGCGCGGTACGGCTCGCTCTTCACCAGCCCCGCGCGCGTGAGCCGCAGGATGGCGCGATGCACGGTCACATGGGTCACGCCCAGCTCGCGCGCGAGGTCGACCAGCCGCGCCTCGCCGTAGGCGGCCGCGAGGGCCGCGATCGCCTCGACATAGTCCTCCGCCAACTCGTTGGCGTGCGCCGCGCGGGTCTGGCGCAGGGCTTCGACGGTCGGGCTCGGGCGGGCCTTGGCGCGGGCGGCGGCGACGGCTTTCGCGGAACGGGGTGCGGCGGGCATGGCGGGAGACTAGAACCGGACGACGGCGCTTGACCACGCGCAAAAATGTAGCATCAGCTACATGGTATGGCCGCCGCTACAAAATCGCCCGCCTCCACGCCCGCCGCCTTCGGTGACGACGTGCTCAAGCGGTTGGCCGAGCGCGAGGCGCAGGGCCGGCACGACGATCTCGAGTCGATGGCCGGCACGCTCGAGGCCCCGCGCGAGCGGTTGGCACGCGCGTTCGAGCAGCTCGCGCGCGACGGCTGGGTGACCCGCGGCGAGGCGCACTACGAGTTGACGGATTCCGGCCGGAAACGCGGGCGCCATCTGCTGCGTTCGCACCGGTTGCTGGAGACGCGGCTGGCGCGCGAGACCGGCCTCGCGCCCGAGCAGTGGCACGCCCGGGCCGACCGGGCCGAGCACGCGCTCACGCCCGACGAGGCAAACACGCTCGCCGACCAGCTCGGCAACCCGCGCTACGACCCGCATGGCGACCCGATTCCCGACCGCGACGGCAACTTCGCCACCGAGTCCGCGCCCACCTTGCTTGATTGGCCCGCCGACCGGCCGGCGATGATCGTGCACCTCGAGGACGAGCCCGCCGCGCTCTACGCCGCGGTGCATCGCGCCGGCCTGGCTCCGGGGTTGGTGGTCCGCGCGGTGCGGCGTGAGGCGGACCGCGTGGGGTTCGAGGTGGACGGGCGTCGGTTCGTCCTCAGCCCCGCCGAGGCGGAGCTGGTGCATGTGGCCGACGCCGCCGGCCTGCCGGTGCGGCCGGCGCGCGGCCGCCTGGCCGACCTGGCGCCCGGTGCGACGGCGGTGATCGCGGCGCTCTCGCCCACGGTCCGCGGGCGCGCGCGCCAGCGCCTGCTCGATCTCGGGCTCGTACCCGGCACGCGCATCGTGCGCGAGTTCGAGGCCGCGTTGCGCAGCCCGGTCGCATTCCGGGTGCGCGGCACGCTGGTGGCGCTGCGCCGCGAGCAGACCGAGGAAGTGCTCATCGAGGTGCCGGGGGCGACGTCATGAGCGAGCCGGCGAAAGTTCCCGAGGCTGCACCGAGGCTGTCGCCGGCCTGCGAGGCCTGTCCCGCGCGCCGCACGGCGCTGCGGCGGCTTGGTGTCCAGCTTGGCGACACGGACTTTGTCGTCGCGCTCGCCGGCAACCCGAACACCGGCAAGAGCACCGTCTTCAACGCGCTCACCGGGCTGCGGCAGCACACCGGCAACTGGCCGGGCAAGACCATCGCGCGGGCGGAGGGCGCCTTCGAGTTCCAGGACAAACGCTACCGCATCGTCGACCTGCCGGGCACATACTCGCTCCTCAGCGCCTCGGCCGACGAGGAGGTGACGCGCAACTTCATCCTTTTCGGCCGTCCCGATGTGACGGTGGTCGTGGTCGACGCCACGGCGCTCGAGCGCAACCTGAACCTGCTGCTGCAGGTGCTGCAGATTTCCGACCGCGTGGTCGTGGCGCTCAACCTCATCGACGAGGCCCGCGCGCACCGCGTGGAGATCGACGAGCGGCAGCTGGCCCGTGAGCTCGGCGTGCCGGTGGTCCCGTGCGCGGCGCGGCAGGGCGAGGGCCTGCCGGAGCTGCTCGAGGCGGTGGCGCAGGTGGCGACCGGCGAAACCCGGTGCCGGCCGCCGGCGCTGCGGCTGGCGGCGCCGGAGCTGGAGCAGGCTGGCGCAACCGTCGCGGAG
>JAEXPG010000302.1 GCA_023447015.1 Verrucomicrobiota bacterium | reverse complement strand
CTCCTGCACCGTGCGAAACAGCGCCTGCTCCACCGCGTCGGACAGCTGGCGCGGTTCGCCAGCGGGGAGGAAGACGACGTCCAGGCCGCTCGCGCGCACCAGCCCCGCGAGGGCGACACCCAACGGCTGGCGCTCGCCCTCAGAGCGCAGCGTGCCGACGGATCGACGCACGGCCTCCAGTGCCTCGCGCGCAGAGAGTTCCGCCTTGTCGATCGCCTCACTGGCGCGTTCCGGCTGTGCCGGCAGCATCGCCCGGGCGGCCTGGAGCTGGACCGCCACGACCGTGAGGTAATGGCCGAGTCCGTCGTGGATGTCGCGCGCGATCCGGTTGCGTTCCTGCACAGCCGCGAGCGCGGCGGACCGGTCGGCGGACGCGCGCAGCTCGGCGTTCGCCTTCTCCAGTTCGCCGGCAAGCTGTTCGGCCTTCTCGCGCGAGCGGTTGGCCCAGAGCGCGAGCCCGGTGCACCCGATGGTGAACACCATGCCGACCCCCAGGCCCAGCACCGCGGAGGCAATGCTCCGCCACGGGGCGCCGAAATGGCGGAAGAACGCTGCTTGGATGGCGACGCAAAGCACGGCAACGACCACCGCTCGCGACAGACGCAAGACCGTCGTCGCCATGCTCACGACCGGCATCGCGAGGATCCAGATGGTGTTCTGCGGGACCGGTAGCGAGTAGAGCGCGGAGAAGAGGAGGAGTTGCAGAGCGAAATAGGGTCCGGCCCAATGCTGTGGTAGAAACCGTTTCGTCCAGCCAACGCCGTGGATCACCAGCACCGCGTAGAGCAGAAGGAGCGCGTAGAAGACGAGGCTCGCCGGCGCGAACAAGCGGAACGAGGAGTCGAACAAAACGGGCACGAGCACTGACACCAGCGCAGCGATGATCGCCACGCGAAACACGGCCATGACCTTGGGCGGAGGCGGAGAGTCGAACACACCTCAAGGTTGGTAAAACGCCGGGCGGCAGGCAATCAGCCGAAAGTCACGGTGCCGCGGCGCCCGGGTGCAAAAAGGCCGCAGCACACGGCTGCGGCCGGAGAGAACCGGGGGTTCCGTCGGAAAATCAGAAGCCCTGCAACGTCTCGGGCGAGACGACCTTGTCGATGTCGAGCAGCGTCTTGATCGCGCCCTTCACCTTGGCCATGCCCATGAGATACGCGGTGTCGACCTTCGCTCCGAACTCGGGCGTCTCCTCGATCTCGGACTCGTTGAGATTGATGACCTCCTCGACCGAATCGACGATCATGCCCAGCGTGATGTCGTGCCCGCCCGCGAGGACGCGCACGACGACGATGCAGGTGCGCTCGGTGGCCTCGGCGGCCTCGAGCCCGAACTTGAGCCGCAGGTCGATCACGGGAAGGACCTTGCCGCGAAGATTGATGACGCCCTTCACGTACGCGGGCATCTGCGGCACCGGCGTGATCTTGAGGAAGCGGATGATCTCGCGGACCTTGAGCACGTCGACCCCGTAGGACTCGTTGCTGAGGGAGAACGTGAGATACTTGCCCGTGCGGTTCTTGGCGCGGACGGTGGTGGTGGTGGCAGCAGGTTCGACGTCCATGGCAGGTAAAAGATGCGTGGTGGCAGAGCGCGGATTCGCGCCTCTCCATAACGGTCGGCCCGGCGCGGACTTTAGGGCGCGTTTCAGATTCCCCGAGGCGCTGCCGGCCCCGGCGAGCCCCGATTCCGCCGGAGGGGGCCAACGTTAGGCACGGCCAGCCGAGCATCTTCTCCTTCGCCTGTCGCCTTGTCCCCATCCGCCCGTGCCCCTCCGCACGCCGGAAACGGGAAACGCGTCTAGCGCACCGCCAGCCCGCCCAGACTGCGTCGCAACCGCTCCCGGGCGCGGTACAGGCGCATCTCCACCGCCTTTGGTGAACACCCGAGGATCTCGCCGATCTCCGCGTGGGAGCGCTCCTCGAACTCGGCCAGGACGATCACCTCGCGCAGCTCGTGCGGCAATGCCGCCACCGCGCGCCGGACCTCGGCAGCACGTTCCGCGGCCAACGTCCGCTCGGCCGGTCCGGCCGTCGCATCGACCGGCTCCCAGGCCAGCGCAGCGCCGCCGTCCCGTTCCCTGGGCTCATCCAGGGAGACGGTGGGATGGCGTCGCCACCAACGCCGGCGGTTGCGGGCCAGGTTGGCGGCGATCGTGAGCAGCCACGGGGCGAAGCGCGCGTCGGTGCGGAAGCGTGCGCGCTGCAGAAACAGTCGGACAAACGCCTCCTGCGCCACGTCCGTGGTTTCGCCGGGATCGAACAACAGGCGGTAGAGGAAACGTTTCAACGGCGCCTCCCAGCGCGCCATCAGGGGGACGAGGGCCGTCTCGTCGCCGTCGCGCAGCCGCAGCATCAGGACCTCGTCGGTGGGCTCGTTGTGGTCTTCGGCCGGCATGGGCGCGCTCAGTGGTCGGGCGTCAGGGCCGGCGGACCGGAGTGGTCGAGCGCGGCGATGCGCGGCAACACCATCCGGAGGAAACGTTCGCCCTCGGCCGGAGTCATCTCCGCCGCCACGCGGCGCACATG
>JAEXPG010000283.1 GCA_023447015.1 Verrucomicrobiota bacterium | reverse complement strand
GCCATGGAGGAAGCCTGGACCTACGGGTTGGAACTCGATCCGCCGCCATCACTGCGGATGGCACGCCGAGCCGCCTGATCGCGTGTTCGGCACCTGACCGGTGCCCCCCGGAGACGCGGAGCGCCGGGCCGCATTCATGCCTAGACCACATGCTTGGCAGCACCGCGAATCCACCTTTTTGTGTTCCGCGTGGATTCACCCCAACCAGCACTCCTTGATGCTCCCGGCGGGCCAAAGTCGCCGCCAACAGCCCGCACGCTGCATACGCCCGAGGTTGTCATCATGGGCCTCGTCTCCGCGCTGGTCGTGGCAGCGTCCTATCTGGGTTGGTGGTCGATCTCGGTGACAGAGGCATGGGGCTTCGCGACCGGCGGCGTATGTGTCTGGTTGGTTGTCCGCGAACACATGTGGAACTGGCCGATCGGCCTCGCCAACAACGTCGTCTTCTTCGTGCTCTTCTTCCACGGCAGGCTCTACGCCGACATGGGACTCCAAGTGGTGTATTTTGGCCTCGGCGCCTACGGCTGGCTGAACTGGCTGTACGGCGGGTCGCATCACGACCGTCTTGTAATCAGCCGGACCAAGCGCGGCGAATGGCTGGCGCTCCTGATCGCCATTCCCCTCTGCACCTTCGGGTTGAAAGAGGTCTTGCTGCTGGTGAACGGCGCAGCGCCGTTCTGGGACTCGTTCACCACCGTCCTGAGTTTGGCCGCGCAATACCTGCTTTGCCGGAAGCGACTCGAGAACTGGTGGCTTTGGATCGCCGCCGATGTGATCTACGTCCCGTTGTATCTCGCCCGGGGCCTGCCGCTCACGGCGGTGCTCTACGGTGTGTTCTTGGTCATGTGCCTGATCGGCGTACGGGAGTGGTCGCGCAGTTGGCGTTCGGCCGGGAGCGAAACATGAAACACGGACTCGGGTTGGTGATCGGAAAGTTTCTGCCGCCCCATCGGGGTCACAAGTTGCTGGTTGAGACCGCGGCAGCGCATTCGGAGCAGACGGTGGTGATTGTCTGCGCGAAACCATCCGACTTCGTGGACGGCGAGATCCGTGGCCAATGGATGAGGGAGATACACCCGCAAGTTCGCGTGATTGTGATCGACGACCGTTACGACGAGAACGACTCGCGCATCTGGGCCGAGAACACGGTTCGGTGGCTGGGACGGGCACCCGACGCGGTGTTCACCTCCGAACACTATGGCGAGACCTACGCAAAGCTGATGGGCGCCGTGCATGTCTCGGTGGACCAGCGGCGGCAGCGAGTGCCGGTCTCCGGGACGGCTGTGAGGCGGGACCCTTTCGCGAACTGGGACTTCATTGAGCCGCCTGTGCGCGGGTGGTTCGCGAAACGTGTCTGCGTGTTGGGCGCCGAATCGACCGGAACCACCACTCTGGCACGGTCGTTGGCCGACCAGCTTCGCACTTCGTGGGTCGAAGAGTACGGGCGCGAGTACTCAGTACCGAAGATGGCCGCGAAGGACGATATCTGGAAGACGCCAGAATTCATTCACATCGCCCAGGAACAGCAACGGCGGGAGGATGCGGCAGCACGCCTCGCCAACCGGGTGCTGGTTTGCGACACGAATGCGTTCGCCACGACTCTCTGGCACCGGCGATACGTCGGGACGGACAGCCCGGAAGTGAAGACCATCGCGGATGCCGGCCGATGCGACCTCTACCTTCTGACCGGCGACGAAATTCCGTTCGTGCAAGACGGGTTGCGCGATGGGGAGCACATCCGCCACGAGATGCACCGCTGGTTTGAGGAGGCGCTGGCCGCGCAGTCTGTTCCGTGGAAGCTGCTGCGTGGCTCGCCCGAAGCGCGTTTAAGCGAGGCACTGCAGCAGGTCGCCACGCTCTTCACAGACTCGACGTGGCACCCGATGTGCGGTGCGACTTAGTCGCCTGCTCCCTTCAATACGGCGGGAGGAGTCGGCGAAAGCCGTGGGCGAGGACAACGCCCAGAAAGAGAAAGTTGCGCGCCAGAACAGCAACAATCGAGAGGCGGAATGCGCTCGGTCGTGTGGCAGAACTGAAGCCTTCTTCGAGCCGGGCGCCCAAGGTTTCCATCCATGAAACCGAGCGCGGCCAGTCTCTCATCCCATCGAGCCATTCGGCGGGAATGCCTTCTTTGCCGAGCGCCGAGCCGAGGATGCCGCCGATGATGGCCGCTGTCGTATCAGCATCGCCACCGCAACGCACCACCGCAGTTATCGCCGCCCGGAAGTCTTGGGGATGGGCGAACCAAGCGTGAAGAACGATCGGGACGGTGTGATAAACATAGCCAGAGACGCCCTTCTCCTGTCCGAGCGCCGCAGCGAAGGCTTCCGTCGAGATACCCGCTCGAACACCATCGGCCGCGCGCTCGGCCAGTGCGAGCAATTCGGCACCGTCTGGGCCCAGCATTGACCGAAGTTCAGTCAGGTACTCGTTGCTGGAAACGACAACGCCCTGCCGCGCCATCCGGGCCGCCAGCGCCACAGCAATGGCGCCATACTCGGCCTTGGGGTCGGTGTGAGTGATCCGCGTTGATGCGCGAACAAAGGGACGCAGTGCGGCGAAATCCTCGATGGCGGCTCCCAAGATCGCTGCGCGCATAGCCGGTCCGTTTCCGGCGGAGAACACTCCGCTGCGGTCTGCTCCTAATCCGCACCAAAGACGGAGAATGGCTCGGGCGGTAGCGAAACCCACGCCGGCCGGTAGGCCAAGGAGCCAGAAACGAAACCGCCAAGAGAGCGAGCGTTTGAAAAGTTCCAGATCGCCGCCTGAGACGATGAGGGCCTGAGCGACCATGCAGGTGTGCTCGGTGTCATCGGAGATCATGCCCCGACCAAAGAAGAAGCGATGTCGATCCGGGCCCCCGAGCAGACGAGCAGCGCGTTGGCGCGAGAGCCCTTCGTATGGGAGGCCGATGGCGTCACCAACTGCAGTGCCGAGGAGGCAGCCTGTGATCGGATACACGGTGTTTGTTGATTGGGTTTCGTTTTGTCGGCCAGGCTGGCATCACCGCACGAGCGGCCGTACGTGGATTATCCCTCTTCGGTAGAGAACTTCGCGAAAACGCGAGTACTCAAACAGTCGTCGCATGCAGTCGGACGACACTGTTCGATGGCAGAGGCAAACCGGGTGGGCAAACGCCTGAGATCATCCACCGAATTGAGCTCATCGACCGAGATTCCAAGGCGGTCAGCCGTGAAGCTGCACGGTGCGAGGCGGCCCTGGCGGTCAACGAAGAGGAACGCCGCGCCGGGTCGACAGTCATGGACAGCGACAGCTTCATTCCGACTCGAGGCATCCATCCGACGCAGGTACTCCACCGAACCGAGTAGACGAACACCGCGCATAGCGAGTTTGGCTCGTAACCGAGGGATCGTGGCCGTGAGCAAAGCAGCGTCTTCAGGACTAAGACGATTTTGCGGATAGAACTCGGGCCGATCATTTCCACCGAGCTGATTAAAGCTGATCTCGTCGATACCCCAGTCAGCGAGTTCTGCGCAGAGGCTGGCAAAGGATCTGATCGTGTGGTGCATCAGGACGATGTTGGCTCGCAGTTGGAGCCGACCTCCGGCGTTCTTGCTTTCCTCCGCAAGTTGGCGGATAGCCGAAGACAGCGATGAGAACAGACCAGGTGCCCCGCGAATCTCGTCGTGGGCGTCACCGATTGCATCGATGCTGACGGTTATCTCCGAATAGCAATCAATGAGGTGTCGTCGCGTCTTGGCTGACCTTAGGGCAGTCCCGTTGGTCGTTGTCGCGACCTGGAGCCCATTGACGTGCACGAACCTTGACGAAATCTTCTCGAGCGGCTCCCACAGCAGCGGTTCGCCGCCCAACCAACTGACGAGCACTGGGTCGCCAGTCTCTTGCTGATACTGGGCGAGTACCTCGCCGAAACGGAGGAGCCGTTTCGGGTCCGCGTCAGCACGAAGCCGTTTGATGCTTCGATCGAACGCGCAGAACGGGCACGACAGATTGCAGTGCTCCGTAACTTGCCAAACGACGATCATTGGGAGGCCTCGGGATTTCGAGATGGGTTTCAGCGGCGCCAGATCTATCAGCTCCTACGTCCCCTGCGGTTACGGCGGATTCTGCTGGCGGAGATCCGCTCGGATCTCTCCGAGCAGTTCGCCCAACCGGTTGCGACCAGAACCGTCGCCACCGTCGGCCCAGTACCGATCATTGCTCGTGTGTTCGATCAGTTTCGCCTCCCCTGTTCCAAGCAGGAGATCGCGGAGCGACGCATGCTGAGTGAACTTCGCCATCACCGCTTCGCGCATGATGGAGTCTTTCACCGACTCCCAGTCTTTTCGTAGTGGCCGGCTACGCGATCGGCCCATGCGGGCAGCGATCATCGGCGACGGTTCGTTACGGATCTCCTCCTCGTCGGAGGTCCCCGGGAACTTCTGCGCCTGAAAGTAGTGTTCGGAGGTCGGCCAAGTCTTCCCCTTCAGCAGGATCGGATAGGGAGCGAAATTGGAGAACTCTCCATAGGGCTCATTCACGCGGTAGAACAAGATTGGGTCCATGAGTACCTTCGGTTTGTCACGTCTCACTGAGGAACTGCGGCGGCACCGAATCGGTCAGCCACACTCCGTTGGCCGAACAGAAGAACGTGTGTCCCTGCTTGGCCATCTCGCCGGCGGCGACTTGCAGGACGATAGGACGCCCATGGCGCCGGCCGACTTCAACCGCAGTCTCCCGGGCGGCCGAAAGGTGTACATGGTGACGCTGCTGTTTGGAGAGGCCGTTCAGCCGAATCGACGCCAGGAACCGGTCAGCTGTCCCATGGAAGAGAAGCTCGGGCGGTGGAACCGGTGCGAGTGCAAGGTCGATCTCCACAGAGTGTCCCTGGTTGGCGCGAATGCGCCGGCCGTCCTCGCTGAACGCGAAACGCTTCTTCTCGCTTTGGGCGACGATGGTTGCGAGGTCATCGCGCGTGATCGTCACGCCCGCGGCGGCGCAACCAGCGAGGAGTTCGTCGACCCCAACCCAGCCGTTCGAATCGAGCGTGATACCGGCTTTCGAAGGCTCGTGGCGAAGCACCAAACTAAGAAACTTGCTGGTGCGTGTGTAGTCTTTGGACATGGGGAAAATCAGAGTATTGAACGATATGCCTGCCAGACTTCTTCGCTGAAGCAGCAGAACGTGATCTCGTGAATCGCAGTTTCGTTGGCGAGGAACTCGCGCGCTGTGGTCACGGCGACATGTGCCGCGGCTTGAATCGGGTATCCGTAAACTCCACAGCTGATGGCAGGGAACGCGATGGTGCGAACCTGCTGTGCCACCGCCAGACGCAGGCTGTTTCGGTAGCACGAAGCAAGAAGCGCCGGTTCCCCGCGTGCGCCGTTGTGCCAGATCGGTCCGACGGTGTGAATGATCCACTTCGCCGGAAGCTTGTATCCGCTGGTGAGCCGCGCTTCGCCTGTGGGACAGCCGCCAATCTTGCGGCATTCCGCGAGCAAATCCGGACCGGCTGCACGATGAATGGCTCCATCGACCCCGCCGCCACCGAGCAATGAATTGGTCGCGGCGTTGACGATTGCATCCACTGGAAGGGTCGTGATGTCGTCGCGGGTGATAGTGATCTTCGCATCCATACTGTTGGTCTCAGACGGTAGACTGCTGGACGAACCGGGAGATAAGCTGGTCCAATTCGTTCTCCCGTGGGAGCTGAGAGCGCCACTCGACCGGAATCGCCTGCTCTCCGTAAATAATCCCCGCAAGTCCACCGGTGACGCATGCTGTAGTATCGGTGTCTGCACCAAGGTTCACCGCGTCGAAAACTGTCTCTTCATAGAAGCTGTTGTTCAAGACGCACCAGAGGGCAGCCTCGAGCGTTTCAACAGCGTAACCTCCGCTTTCAATCTCACGGCGATTGCATGATCCAAGGTTCGGATCCAGCGCCCTTTCGAATCGGGACAATTCGGAAGTACAGGGGCTGTTCCACCTACGAACGAAGGTGGTGGCTTCGCGGATCGCATCTTGAGGCGAGGTGCCTGCGGCCAGACGGCAAGCAATGGTGCAATAGATCGCACACGCGAGACACGAACGGGGGTGACCGTGAGTGAGTCGCGAGGCTTGAACAGCAACGTTCGCGACAAACTCCAGCGGCTGACTGGCAAACCGCAATGCCACAGGGAGAATGCGCATCAGCGAGCCATTCCCGTTGTCACTTTCCTGAGTGCCTCCGGCTTGTTCGGGTTCTGTACCGCATGCCAGCCGTCGAATCGCGGCGCGTGTCCCGCTGCCGACATCAAAGACTGTACCGCGAGCTGACCAGTGACCATCTGCGATCCAGCGCACAAAAGCGTTGGCCATGCGGTCAGGTTCGTATCCGTCGATCAACGCCTCTGTGGAGCAGAGCAACAACGAGCCATCATCCGACCAAGTACCCGGTGGCTGTTCCCAAGTCCCGAAGCCACGCATTGATCCCACCGGATCAATATCGCGCTGTTCGCGGGCAGTGAACTCGACCGGAACCCCCAATGCGTCACCAACCAAAGCACCGTAGATCCCTCCTCGGATTCTTTCAGAGAGCGTCAGCATGATCGGTGGTGATAAACTTCTCCATTCAACCAAGAACGCTCTCGAATGACTTCAGCGCGTTCTTGCTCGGTGAGTTGTCGAACACGGCGAAGACGACTTCGTCGAAGGCCGATGCGAACTCGCCAGGGTGCTTGAGAAGTCGGGCGAAGACCTCGGCCACGGTGGTCGGATCGTTGCGGAACACGCCGCACCCCCAGGCGCCGAGGACCAACCGCTTCACGCCCTCCGTTCGAGCGATATCGAGAACGAACGAGGCGCGCCGCGCCAAGGCCGGCACGATGTCCGGGACGCGCTGCGGTTCGTTTTGTTGGACAGCTCCGGCGTTCGGTGCCGGACAAGTGATCACCGAGGCGAACACTGGCTCCTCGAGCAATTGGCCGTCGTCACGACGGAAAAATGGGACCGCCGGCGAGTAGATCGCGAGGTCGAGGTAGATGGTCGAGTGATTCGCCCGGTTGCGTTCGTAATAACTCGGCGCGTTCAGGAGGCAGGCATAGAGCGCGGAGGAGCGCGCGAGTGACTCCTCCTGCGCTTGGGCTCCGTTGAGGAAGCCGCCGCCGGGATTCTTGGCTGAAGCGAAGTTGAGACACCCGAGATGACCGCCGGGCAATTTCGCTAGACGCTCAAGGGCATCGAGGGTGCTCTCGGCCGTTACGAAGATGCGAGCGGAGGCAGCTCTTTGGGCAGTGGGCGCGGGATGGAATGTTGCGGCGTCGTAGAGCCGTGTGGCTCCGACGGCCGTTTCGACGGCGGTACGTAGGCTTACAGTCCGGCCCTGCGGGCTTTGGTAGCAGCCGTTGTTGACGATGGTGACGGTTTCGGCGGCGATGCCGCTTCTGGAATTCTTCTTCATGGTTCTCTGTCGGAACTGGCGCGGAAGTCGGATCGCAAAAGCGAAACGCCAGCGCCGTTGTGTGATTTGTACCATGCCCGATCCCGGATAAGGTGGAGGACTCGAGTTGGTACGTATTGCTCAGCCTCAGCCCAGCGTTCTTGGGCGATGGCATTTCGGGCGAGCGTCGAGGAAACCTCGCGTTCGATCCCTGTGTTGATGAACCGGTGTGGTTGTTCGAGGCACCACCGGCCCGCAGGAGCGAGCGGATGGCCTTCGCGGGCGATGACGATAAACGGTATCTCCCGCTTCAGGCGTTCGCCCTCGTACCAGCGCTCCATACAATTGGCGTTGTCGCTTCCGATGATCCAATGCGGGGGCCGATACTTGGCCTTGAGCAGCGGATAGGTGTCCGCGGCACGAAAGGTCCCATGGTCAATTTCGACACGGCAGATCTCGCGTGCGCCGATGGCTAAGCGGAGCATCTCGATTCGTTGGTCCGCCGGGAGCATCTTCTTCTCGAACGAATGGCGATCCCCGCAGGGCATGCAGACGACATCGAACCCTTCGTGTTCGAGAAGTTCGACGAGTCCGACGTGGCCTACCGTCACCGGATCAAAGGCACCTCCGAAGATCGCGATCGGTTTCATGCCATGAGCTCCAGACCGGCAAAACTGCCACCGTGCCCCGCGGCCATGAGTACCGGCCAGAGCCGCGCCGACAATGCGGCTTCGCCCCGGCGGTTCCGCTCAAGGAGAGCGAGACACTCGCTGCGGCCGAGCATGTTGACGCGAATCCGTTCGCCGTCGACACCGGGAGCCAAGGCGGGAGTTCCTTGGCACTCGAGCGCGACGAACGCCTGGCTCTCGTCGGCGAGACCAGCGCTTGAGAAGGTCTCACCCGAGGTCCCGCGGACTTCGACTACATCAAGCCCAGTTTCTTCCCGGAGTTCGCGGGCAGCGCACTGAACGATCGACTCGCCTTGATCGAGCAGGCCGGCCGGAAGGCTGAACTCCCATTTCGCAATCGGAACCCGGAATTCCTCGATCACCACCAAACGATGCTGAGCCGTCGATCGCTCGGCCCGGTGCAGAGCGACGATCGTGACGGCGTCGATGCGTTGAGCATCTTCGGGACGACGACGGCTGGCGTAAACCCAGCCATCGCGCTCGAGAAGATTGATCCAGCGGGTGGCGTGCAGAAGTTTCGGTGCGCTCATGGGGGAGATGGTCGATGCAAGTATGACGTTGGGCGACGGCTACGAAGTCGACGGGCCGGTTGACTGGACCTGATCAGGGAAGCTTCGGATCACCTCGATCCGTCCGATGATGTGGGAGTTGAACTCGAGGAGTTCCTCAGCGGGCACCCAGAGCTCCTCGTGGATCCGACTCCCAACGATCTGCTTCGGGAAACGGGCGAGGTACGCGGTTTCGACTTCAAATCGGGTCACGTAACCGGAGCCGCTCTCCTTCACGTTCCAATCGCGAGCGATCTGAACGGCGTACTCCTCGTTCATGACCGGGTAGAAGATCGGCTGTCCTGGCAACCGCGGAGGGAACGCCTTCCACCCCGATTGCTCGACGAGTGCGAGTTCCTTCGGGCCAACCGGGCGATAGAGCGTTGTGGTGTGCATTGGGCGAATCCAGATCAGGCGACGGTGATTCCTTGTCGGGCCATCTCGTTGAGGGCCGCGTCAATCGTGTCCTTCGCGACACCGGCGCAGGCGACGGTGAGCACGCGAGTGCGGAAGCCAGCTTTGGCGGCGTCTACGGCAGTCGCCTTGACGCAGTAGTCCGTAGCGATGCCGACGACATCGACGGCTTCGATCCCGTTGGCCTTCAGGTAAGCGGCGAGCCCGGTGACGGCACCGCCGTCGTCCGCAAAGCCCGAGTAGCTGTCGAACTCGGTGTGGACGCCTTTGCGAATGATCGCGTCGGCGAACCGGGTGTAGAGGCCGGGATGAAACTCGGCACCGTCAGTGCCCTTCACGCAGTGAACGGGCCAGGCGACCTGATCCCGACCAGCCTTGGTTTTCGCCATCGCGTAAACGGGCGCACCGAGGTTGGCGGCAAACGAGCAATGGTCGGCCGGGTGGAAGTCCTGGGTGAGGACCACCCGGGCATAGCCTCCGTTGGCCATCAGGTCGTTGATGACCGGGAGAATGGTCTCGGCTTCGGGCAGGTTCTGGCCGGGCAGCGGAACGGCGAGAGCACCGCCGGTCATGAAGTCGCGTTGGACGTCGACAACGATCAGTGCAGCAGCGGGATTTTTCATCAGGTGTCCTTTCTACGCTTAAGGCGTGATTACTAAGTGTTGCGTGTACGCTTTTAGTCAAGCGGCTTCATCACCCTTTCGCCGCGTATCCCTTCTCCCGGAGGTCTCGCAGAACCGATTCCTGCAGTTCATAGAGCTTTGTCGGGTAGCCTCTTTCACTCGGGCGGCTCCCAACTTCGACGACCAGCCCGGTGCGAACGAGATACTTCCGGAAATTGCGCAGATCGATGCTCTCCTGCCGCAACTGCTCTTGCAGGGCGTGCAGTTCGCGCAGCGAGAACTGCTTGGGCAGAAGACCGAAGCCAGTCGGCTCACTGAGCGCGCGCAGCCGCAGTTCCCGGAGCGCACGTTGGACGATCTGCTTGTGGTCAAAGGCCCACGGTTTCGCCGGCAGCTTGTCCGCTGGATGCCAGTCACCCGAGGCGTAGGCGCCACCCCACCTGAGTTGGCCGGCCTGGTCCTGCGTGATCAACGAGTAGTACGCGATCGAGACAACCCGATGGCGCGGGTCGCGTTCAGGGTCATCGAAGACCGCCAAAGGCTCCGGATTGAGCACGAGCCCGATCTCGGGCCCGAGGCGACGACGAATGGTGTCTGTGATCTCCTCGTTTTCCTGCACGTAACCGCCCGGCAGGCTGTAGGCGTTCGGAAACGGATCATCTGAACCGGCCTCATTGACCGGACTGCGGCGGCCAAGGGCCACATGCAGCTTCCGGTCGATCACACTGAGGACAACGCAGTCGAACGTGAGTCGAATCGGGGGCGGTTTCATTGGATGCGGGGGAGATTGGTTTTGCGGACGGGCTCATCGTAGCGACCACCGGCCTTCACGGCCATCGCGCACAAGTGCGCGAGTGACACGCAATGGACCTTTGGCGAGCCGAGTGGCCCGACATACTCGGTGCACGGACGAATGCTGTCGGTCGTGATCAACGCATCCGCACAAGCAAGCACCTTGCCCAACGTCGAGCTCTCGACTCCATCCGTCAGCACCAAGTGAGTGCAGGCAACAAGCACCCGGGCTGCCCCGGCCCTGCGGTAGGCCTCGGCCGCCTTCACGATGGATCCCCCACTCCGGATCATATCGTCGTAAAGGAGCACCACCTTGTTTCGTACGTCCGCTCCGCCAACGTTGAGGATCTCGGTCGTAGAACCGTCATGGCGCCGCTTGGTGATGATCGCGATTTCCGCGGCCATTTCGTTGGCGTAGCTTTCGACCCACTTTGCGCGGCCGGTGTCAGCGGACCCGACAACCAGTGGCTGAGCGAAACCGCCAAGCAGTTCGTGGACCTTGGAGAGCAGCGCGCCTTTGGCGTAGAGATGAACCACGCTCGTGTTGCCCTCGAAGTAATGCTGAATGCCCTCGGCGTGCAGATCGACCAAGAACACCGTCTTTCCGCCCGGCGGATTCGGAATGGAAGAGAGGATGGTGGCATTTACCTTTGCGCGCACCACTTCGCCGGCACGGACTGCGCGCTCCATCGTCGAATACCCAAAATACGGAATGACGAGGGAAAGCCGCTGCGCGCCGTCCCGCACGACCTGCCAGGCCAAGGAGACGATCTCCAGCAATTCATCTGCGGTGCGGGTCGCACCGACAATCACCACATGCTCTCCATGAACAGGACGATCGACGCGGAGATAGGTTTCGCCGTCGGGGAAGCGGTCGCGGAACACCGCCGCGTCGACAGGTGAAGTCCCTTGGCTCTCGTTGCCGGACAAGAGACCAGCAATCGAGGCAGCCAACTGGGTGTAGCGCGACGTGGACAGAACGATGGGCGTACGCATGGGAGGTTTTCGTCTAGCCGGGGAGTTGGTCGAGCTCCTCGCGGAAACCACCGCTGAAGATCGGGAACCGAGTAAACGACCGAGGATCGAGGTTCTCCGCGTCCAAGTGGATGCTTGGGGCATACCGCTCCCGCTTCCACTGGCTGCGCGGGAAAAGCGTGAAGAACTTCCGAGCCTGGGCAGGAGTCGCGATTCCCTCCGCAACGATCTCCTCCGGCGATTTGCCGTGAAGAATCGACGCGCGCTCGATCGCATCCAACACCGAGTAGGGCATGAGATCTTTCTCATCGGTCTGGTTCGCCTCGGCCGGCTTGAGTTCGGCGGTGGGCGGACGTTGGCGCACCTCGGTTAACCAGCCGTAGCGGTTCGCCATAAAGAGATCCAACACTTCGAGGATCGCCTGCTTGTCGATGCCGCCCAACGGCCCAATCGAGCCGGCGGTGTCGCCGTCCATCGTGCAGTAGCCCACTGCCGACTCTGAGCGATTGCTGGTGGTGATGTTCAGCTTGTTCTCGGCATTGGCGATGCACCACGGTAGCAACGCGCGGGCACGGGCCTGGATGTTTTGCCGAGTGATATCGTCTCGCTGCCAATCCAGCGGGCGTCCGAGGTAACGCGCCAGGAACTGCTCCGCGGAATCGACGGTTTGTTGAACGCCAACATTCTCGAAGCGCGCGCCGAGAGCGGCGGCGGTGACTTCCGCCGCTTTCAGAGTCTGCGCCGAGCTGTTCACCGTCCCTTGGTATATGCAGGTCAGAAGTCGACCGGTCGCCTTGCGGGCCGCTTCTTCGCCGGTGCCAAGTTCGGTTGCCCACGGGAAGACCGACGCGAACGCCTTCTGGTCGTTCTCACAGCCGAGGAAACCGACACGTGCGAGTTCGTGGACCAAGATCGCACAGAGGGTCGAATCTGCACCGCCCGAGAGCGAGATCACGAAACCGTTGGTTCCGGTCTTTCGCACGTAGTCGAAAAGTGCCAGCGTCTCAGCCGCCAGAAACTCCTGGAACTTATCAGCCTGCTGCGGCGTCGCGGCTTTGAGCACCTCAGCACCCCAAGGGGTGATTCCCGGAACGGCTTGCGGCTTGGTCGCAAGCTCCCGGGTTTCCCGAACCTCGCCCACGTTGACGAGCGGCCGCGCTTCACTGCGGTAGCTCACACTCTGGAGGCGGTTGAACCGGTTGACCGCCAGATCGAGCACCGCGGTGCTCAAACGAGCACGGCCATAGCCGAACCGTCGTCCCTTGACGATCAACTCGCCACCATTGGCGATCAGACACTCGCCATCGTAGACGATGCGTCCGGCTTCATTGCCCAAGAGATTGGCGTAGACGTACGCGCAGCTGAACGCCCGACTGCCGTCGATCACGAAGCGCTCCCGCGTACGGGTCTTTCCGAACGCGAAGTGCGAGGCCGACGGATTCAAGATGATGTCCACCGCGGCCTTCGACAGTGCAATGCCCGGGCGCTCTGCTACCCAAGCATCCTCGCAGATTTCGAAACCAAACGAGGCCTTCTCGCCGGCAGCCGAAAGCTCGAACGTGGTGTCACCGAGGGGAACCGCCGTTCCGTCCGGAAGCATGTAGTCGACGATCTCATCCTGCGGCCATGCCTTGAACCAACGCGGCTCATAGTGGACGCCGTTCCCGGCGAGATTCTGTTTGGCGTAGAACCCGCGGATCTTCCCCGCGCTCAGAACTGCCACGACATTGTAGAGTCCCCCGCGGTGTTCGAGGGGAAGCCCGACAGTCAGCACCAAGCCACACTCGGCAGTTTGTTTCGCCAGTTCCAGCGCAGCAGCCAGCGCACGACGTTGCACGTGCGTGCGGAAGAAGAGGTCCTCACAGCCATAGCCGGTCAGACAGAGCTCCGGCAGGCAAAGGAGCTGAACGTTCTGCTGTTGAGCCAGGCGGATCGCGTCGAGCACCGCATCGAAGTTCCACTTCCAGCCGATCGGGGTGGTGTTAAGCGCTGCCGCACCAACTTTGATTTTCATGGGAACGTGAGATTCGAAGGTTAGTTGATCGCGAAGGTCTTCTTGAGGTTGGCAAGGAACTCGGCGTCGTCGCAGGTCGCCTTCACCGGTTCGTCCGAAATCTTCGCCACCGGCTGGCCGTTCACCGCCGCGAGCTTGATCACTTGGCTGAGCGCCTTGTGCCCGGGGATGTTGTTCGTGAGGAAGGTTCCGATCAGGTAGCTCGTCTTCCAGGGATTACCTTCGTAGCGACGCCACAGCGCCAGCATCGTGTCGACGGTCAGTGTATCCGAATAGACCGCGAACTTCGTGGCTGGATCGATTCCCAAGCTCGTGAGGTGATCGACGATCACCTGGGTCCAGATGTGGGGATCTCCCGAGTCCTGGCGGAACCCGTCGAAGAGTTTCGCAAAGTACGCGTCCACGTGCCGGAGCCATGCCTTGGTCGTGAGCACATCGGGCAACATGTAGCCCAAGTCGCCGCGATACTCATTGACCCACGCCTGCATCGCTCGGCCCGGGAAGGTCGCGAGGGTGCCACCGTGTTGCTGGAAGAGCATTCCGAACAAATGGGCCTGGGTGCCCACGAGGCGCAGATCCATGTCCCAGGCGAAGCGGATGTTGCTCGTGCCGAACAGCTGCTCGGGAATCAGCTCCTTCATGCGCAGGAGTACCTCGCGCTGATGCTGGAGCGTGAAACGCCGCCGGGTTCCCGCCTCGGTCAAGCGCAGGGCTCTCTCGGGATCGGCGGTGGCAGCCTCGCGAATCTTCCCCAGTTCGACTTCGAGTTGAGTGATTGCCCGACGGCTGGCCGCGAGCCGCTCCGATGCCTCCGGGAACGTAATCTGGCTCCAGAGTTCCGAGACGATTGCGAGGATGAGCTGCTCGAAGAGGATGGCTTGGATTCCTCCCTCGATGACGATCGCCAGTTCCCCGTTGTTCTCGCTGATGTGGACATAGTCCTTGGGGTGGAGACGCAGATCGCGGAGATGATCAACAAAGACAGGCTTCACGTAGCGAACGCTGCGCATGAGCGCCATCTCTTCGGGAAGAAGCACATGGCGGTCCTCGAACCGATCGAGTGCCTCGCGCAGGGCGTCGTTGACCCGCGCGGTGTTCGCGCCCTTGGTGCGAACCGTGTACTTCATCCGCACGTTGATGCCACCGTCATGATTGAGCTGGTGCATCAGGGCCTGCAATTGGGTCAGTTGGTACCAGTCGCAGAAGGCGGTGAAGGGCGCGTCAGTGAAGGTGAGGTCGAACTTCATGGGAAAAGGGGTAAGCAATGGAAGGGGTGCTGGTTCAGGGGGAACCGCGTAGTCTCCGCATCGATAGCGGCGGTGAAGGAAGGATCCTCACGGCGAAAAGGCGAAGCCAAAACGTACACGGGACGGTTAGGTGGTCGGAGCGGAGCAGTTGTCGGGGTTGGAGCATTCATTGTTGGGAAAATGGAGAACACGTTTGACAGTGGGTGTACAACGAACACTTAACGTTAAGTGTCAAACGGACATTTTGCTTTGTCCGACGTTTCCGGGAAACCACCTACCACCTCATTCACCATGTTCGGCATCAAATTCATCAACGGCGCCCCTACCATCTACCTTCTCCAATACCGCAGCGGCCGGGTTGTCCGGGAAGGGCTCGGGCTCGCCTTCTTCTACTATGGTCCCACCACCTCGCTGGTGGCTGTGCCGGTCGGAACCAGCGAGGTCCCCTTCATGTTCGAGGAAACCACCTCGGACTTCCAGACTGTGACCATTCAAGGCCAATTCACCTACCGGGTGGCCGAGCCGAAGAAGCTCGCCGGGCTGATGAACTTCACTCTGGCCAATGGGAGCCAGACTTACGCGTCGGATGATCCGGCCAAGCTTCCCCAACGTCTGATCAACATCGTCAACGTTCAGGCCCGCACCCAGATCCAGCGCCTACCCTTGCGGGAAGCCGTGCGGGCATCGGATGCGTTGGTGGCCAAGTTGCGCCCGGCCTTGGAGGAATCGGGCGAAATCGCTGCACTGGGTTTGGAGGTACTTGGGATTTCGGTGTTGGCGATCAAACCCAAGCCCGAGACCGCACGCGCCTTGGAGGCCGAAACCCGTGAGCAACTGTTGAAGGAGGCGGACGAAGCCATCTTCCGTCGTCGCAATGCGGCGGTCGAAAACGAACGGGCCATCAAGGAAAACGAGCTGAACACCGAAAACGCCGTGGAGCTCAAGAAGCGGCAGATCCGCGAAACCCAGATGGACGCGGAACTGGCCGTGCAGGACAAACAGCGGCAGCTGCGTGAAGCCGAGGCCGCGGTCAGCATCAAGCTTGAGAAGACCAAGAAGGAGCTCGTTGAGCTGGCTGCGCTGAACGCCCGGACCGAGGCGGATGCCCGTGCGTACGGCATCGAGACGACGGTCAAGGCGCTGGGTACCGGAGACACCAAGGTGTTGCAGGCTTTGACCAATGCCGGGATGCGGCCGGAGCAATTGATTGCGGTCGCGTTCCAGGAGATCGCCGGCCGGGCGGACAAGATCGGCCAGCTGAACATCTCGCCCGACCTCCTCCGCGAACTGATCGGGCAGCAACAAGGGGCCTGAAATGAAGCGCCTTACCGAGCGGAAGATCGTCCTGGTTGTGCGTGAGACGCGGCTGGAAGAGCTCAAGGCGCGTTTCAACACGGTCAGTCAGGCACGCTTCTACGTCGAGAAGCTGGGCGGCGACTTCGCTGACTACCTGGACGAGGACACCACCTATCGGCAGGCCGTGTCCTTGGCCCAGAAGACCATCAGCGAAATCGGCCGACTGCAGACCATCCCGCGAGCGTTTCTGCCAAACTTCATCTTTGGCCCGGAGGACCTGGTGGTCGCGGTGGGGCAGGACGGTGTCGTCGCCAACACACTCAAGTACTTGGACGGCCAACCGTTGGTGGGCGTGAATCCGGACCGGGAGCGATACGACGGAAAGCTCCTGCCCTTCCGGGCTCAGGATCTGGCGAAGATCCTGCCCGAGGCTCTGCGGGGAGGACGGAAGACCCGCTCAGTGACAATGGCCAAGGCCACACTCAACAACGGCCAGACCCTCCACGCGGTGAACGACTTGTTCGTCGGCCCGAAGAGTCACGGATCGGCCCGCTACACGATCTGTCACGGGCAGAGGATAGAGCAGCAGTCCTCGAGTGGGTTGATCGTTTCAACGGGATTGGGATCGACCGGCTGGTTGGCGAGCCTTCTCGCCGGCGCCCGTGGGATTGCTGCGGCGGTCGAAACGAACGGCCGAGCCAAGCCTTGGCGCCCGGAGTTCCCGTGGGACGCCAAGAAGCTGATGTTCACGGTCCGCGAACCGTTTCCCAGCCGAACGACGGGAACCGAGCTTGTCTTCGGCCAGGTGGACGGGGCGGCGCCGCTCGTGATCGACTCCCACATGGCCGAGCGTGGAGTGATCTTTAGCGACGGGATCGAAGAAGACTTCCTCGAGTTCAACTCCGGCGCCCGCGTCCGCGTCGAGGTCGCGCAACGGCAGGGCGTGTTGGTTATTTGACCGCCCCACCCTCCTCCATTCGGGCCGTTCGCGTTTTTTCGACCAACTGGCCCCAGCGAAGCGACGCAATTGAGACTCCCCAAGGCCGATGCGAGTTGGACGTTTCCGGTCCGCCTGCTGCCCTCAGGGTGTGTCCGGCTACCGGTTACCCTCCCCCAGGCCCTTCTCGAGCACTCCGCGATACCGGCCCACGTCCTCCCGGCAGAAGAACCGAGCCCACCGATCCGGACTGATTCCCCGCTGGGTCCAGTGGATCCAGTACCCGAGGGCTTGCTGTTGGAGAAACTCCGGTTTTCCCGGCCGGGCCATCCGTCCGGTCTGGGTGTCGCACTCGATCACACCCGACCAAAGCGTGCGCCGGCCATTGCGGGTCATGATCGTCAGCCGGTCCCCCGGCTCAATGCGATGCAGGGCATCAAGACCCCGCGACCGATCACCCTCCTCCTCAAGCATCCAGATCAGTCCCTCCGCCCCTGTTTCGAAGTACTCGGTGAGATAGCCAAGGATCGGCGGACCAGATTTCGTCTTCATCGGAGGGGGAATCGTTAGGCGGCGAGTTGAGGCGCCACTCTACCCAAGGGGGTCGGACAATGGTGTTCCGAGCCTGCATGCCCGCGCTTATTGCACAGCCCCCTATCGAACAGAAACCAAGCGGTTCACCAAATCACGCGCCAGGTGGACGCGAAACACCGTCGTGACCAACTACGCCCCGGTCCGCACGATCAGCTGCCCGCCCGGCAGGTTCTCGGCAAAGACAGTTAGCGCCCCATCCTCGATCAAAAGCACACTGTCCAACTCTGTGTCGGCGCAGACGTTCACCGATGAGGCGGCAGCAAGACCGACAACCTCCCCCGGCACCCGATCCAGACGATGCGCCCGTTTTAGGATGTGACGGCGCTGCGGCAGCATCCAATGGACCCGCACGGTCTTTGCCGGAGTGTGAGCGAAGATCTGGTGCAGGCCGGGGGTCGGCCGGAACTCCCCGAAATCCTGCCAGGTGATGCCGCCGAATGGCTGCGAGCCACCGCGGGCGTAACCGCAACCAAACAAGGGAGGATTACCGCCTTCCTTGAGCCGCTCCCACTGCTCCAGGATCAAGGGAAGGACCGCTTCCGGAGCCAAATCCTTGACCAGTTGCCGATGAACGCCGGCATGCGTCAGGAGCCACCCGTCGATGGCGACGGCCGGCTGAAGAAGGGAGAACGCAGAGTCCTTCAGGTATGGATCCAGAACGGCTTGGTTCTCCTCCGAATACCCCGAGCAAGCGGTGAACTTCCGGTGGAACAGGTAGGAGAGGTCGTGGTTGCCCACGAGGTGGACCCGTTCAGGCCGTTTGAGGGATTCCGCCAGCCAGGCGGCGGTGGTTGCCGTCGGCTCCGGTCCATTTCCGGCGCCATGGGAATCGAAATAGTCCCCCAGAAAGACCACGCGGTCGTGGCGGTTGGAGAGCCGCGCGATCCATTCCTCGGCCCGTTCCGGCTGAAGGTGGATGTCGGAGATGACGAGGGTTCTGGACATGGTGGGTGGCGCGGGGAACAACGGCGCGGGCGGGGATTGATTCAAGCAAGGTGGGGTTTGCGGCCCGGGGCGAGCTTCACGGAACACGCCAAACGTAAAGCCCGCTTGCCTGGGCCGATCGTGGCTACCGCCACAACGCCGCGCTGAAACGCTCGCGGGCCACCGCCTTGACGCTACGGGCATCGTAGTGGCCGTCCGCCCAACCCGCCCAGGCGGAGTCGCCCTGCGGATAGGGGTTGTGTTTGGCGGAAAAGCCTTCGGCGCCGGCGTGGCGGCCTTCGGCGTAGGCGGCGCGGTACTCGCGCGAGGAGGTGGGTTTGGCTTGGAAGAACATCGGGGTGAAGATGGTTGAGGTGATTGAGTGATTCCGGGCGATCGTCGGTTACTCGTCGTCATCCGAAAGTAGCCCGATGCGACGCATGTTCTGGAAGAGGCCCTCGCCTCCGTCCTGTTGCCGCACCAGACAGAAACCCGCTTTCCACTCAATCGCATGGAGGGCCGTCGTCTTGGTGTCGTGGATCAGGCAGACACGCGAGACCGCCTCCGCCTCATGCAGGCCCCGGGGGCGCAACGGGCTGTGGTCGCCCAGGCCTGCTCCGTAGACCTGTTCGGCGCGGTCGAACAATTCGCGCAGGAGATGATTGGTCGGCCCGAACCAGC
>JAEXPG010000236.1 GCA_023447015.1 Verrucomicrobiota bacterium | reverse complement strand
GTCCTGCACGACGGCCCCGCGCTCAGTCTCGCCCGGGTTTCGAGTCCGCCGGTGGCGGTGCCGGCCTTTGGTCCGCCGGCCCGCGAACGGTAGGCAGCGTCATCGCGGGAGGGTTGTTGGTTGCGTGGAGCGGAAGCGGCGCGTCCAATCCGTCCGCGCGGTTTCCTCTCTTCCCTCTCCCCATGAATCTACGGTTGCTCCTTCCCCTGTTGCTCCTGTCCCCGCTGGGCGTGCCGGCCCAGCCCGCTCCGGCTCCGCGTGTGATCGCGGCCGATCTCGCGGCGGCGAAAGGCCCGACGGACCGCATGTACAACTTCTGCGTCGGCGCCGGTCGCGCCAACGAGGGCCTACGCGCCGACTGGCAGCGGCAACTGCGCCGGGTGTGCAGCGAATGCGGTTTCCGCTACATCCGCTTCCACGGGCTGTTCTGCGACGACATGGGCGTGTACCAGGAGGACAAGCAGGGCCGGTCCATCTACAATTGGCAGTATGTCGACGAGCTCTTCGACTTCCTCCACGAGATCGGGATGAAGCCGTTCGTCGAGCTCGGCTTCATGCCCGGGGCGCTGGCGAGCGGTCCGCACACGATCTTCTGGTACAAGGCCAACGTCACGCCGCCCAAGGACTATGCGAAATGGGAGGCGTTCATCGCCGCGTTCGTCCGCCATTGCACCGAACGCTACGGCGCCGACGAGGTGCGCAGCTGGTACTTCGAGGTCTGGAACGAGCCCAACCTCACCGGCTTCTGGATGGGCACCACCGGCGGCAAGACCTACGAAGAGTTTCTCCCCACCGCGCAGGCCGAGTACTACAAGCTCTACGCCACCACCGCGCGCGCCGTGAAGTCCGTCGATGCCACCTACCGCGTGGGCGGTCCCGCCACCGCCGGGAGCGGCTGGATCGACGAGACCCTCGCGTACTGCGCCGCCGAGAAGCTCCCGCTGGATTTCGTCAGCACCCACGAGTACGCGACGATGAGCGGTTACCTCGACGAGAACGGCAGTGCCGGCACGGTGTTCTCGCCTGACCGCGCTGCCATCACCTCCTCGGTGAAGGGCGTGCGCGCCAAGATCGACGCCTCCGCCTTCGCCGGGGCCGAGCTGCACTACACGGAGTGGAGCAGCTCCTACACGCCCTTCGACCCGATCCACGACAGCTACCACAGCCCCGCCTTCATCCTCGACAAGATCCGCCACATCGGCGCCGCCGCGACCTCGATGTCGTACTGGACGTTCACCGACATCTTCGAGGAGGCGGGCCCGCGCACGACGCCCCTGCACGGCGGTTTCGGTCTGCTCAACTACCAGGATCTGCCGAAGGCCTCCTACTACGCGTACAAGTTCCTCCACCGTCTCGGCGCCACCGAGCTGAAGAACAACGACGGCGACTCCTTTGTCTGCACCGACGGCAAGGGCGGCGTGCAGGCGCTCGTCTGGGACTTCACGATCACGCATCCCGGTCCCTCGATCATCAACCAGGAGTACTACGCCAAGGACCAGCCGGCTAAGGACAAGGGCACGGTCGAGTTGAAGCTCTCCGGCCTGAAACGCGGCACGTACCTCCTGAAGGCGACGAAGGTCGGCCACCGCGCCAACGACCTGCAGTCCGCCTGGCGCGATCTCGGCTCGCCCGCCCAACTCACCCGCGCCCAGGTCGCCACGCTGCGCGAGAAGACCGCCGGCCAGCCCGAGCTCACCGAGAAGGTGAAGATCGGCCGCGACGGCACGTTCACCCGCATGCTCCCGCTGCGGGAGAACGACGTGTGGTTTGTGGAGCTGATACCGCAATAAACTCACCTGAAGCCGCGATCGCCGATCCCGGCTTCAGCCCGACAACAGAAGGGGCGTTCAGTAACTCACCTTCAGCCGGAGGAACCGGCGAGCGTTGGCCTGAACCGTCGCCGAGTCAGTCACCGTGATCGACCCCTCTGAGTTCTGTGCTCCGGTGCTGGTCCATATTGAGGCCCAAGTGCCGAGGCCGTTGCTCGCCTCGACCGCGTAGCGCAGCGTCGGGTCGGCGATACGGTTGAAGGTCAGTGTGAGGTGCGTGCCCGCTCCATCGGTCACGGAACCGGCGGCGGCACCGCTACTGGCGCTCGCCGCCGTCGGCACCGAGCCCGACGCGTATTCGAGGAGGTTGTTCTTTCCGTCGCCATCGGGGTCCGCCAAATCCGCTGCGGCTCCAACATTGTCAGCGGTCCCCCAGAAATAGGTCCGCCATGCGGCTTTCGGATCGGGTGTCGGCGCACCCGTAAGGCGCAGGATCGCCGCCCGGCTGGCGGCTGTTCCCCGCGAATTCCCGACCACGCACCGGAATTGCCGACCGTTCGCTCCGCTCGCGGCAGCACCAAGGACCAGTGTCGGCATGGTCGTTCCCGAGTAGCCACCGCCTTCCGCAACGTCCGCCCAGGCCAGGCCAACCGAGTCGCGATATTGCCAGCGATATCGGGGCTGCGGCTGCGCCAAGGCGAACGCGGTGAACGCCACGCTCGCGCCACTAGCAACCGTGCGATCGACGGGCTGGGCCGTGAGCACCGGACTCCCGTCATTGACCATTGCGATCGCACAGACTCCGTTTGTGCAGCTCTTGGTCACGGGCGGCAGGTTGCCCGTCGCCGCGAGCAGCGCGGTCGCAGCCTGAGTCGGACCGCACGACACCACCGAGCCATCTGCACGCCACGCGAAACTGTTTTTCTCGAATGCCCCGATCGTACGGACATCGTTCAGGGCGGTGAATTCAGGCGAAGAGTAGTCATACGCACCATAGCCCCAAGTCACCACCGAGCCATCCCTCCGCAAAGCCACGGCATGGGATTCCCCTGCGGCGATCGCGACAACATCGCGGACTCCTTCCGGTACGGACCAATAATGCCCCCATTGGACGACCGTGCCATCGGCTTTGACCGCGATGCTCGAATTGTCCGCCGCCGCGATGGCCACGACATCGCGCAAACCCGCCGGCACCTCGCATTGGTGGAACTCGTTGTCGCCCCATGCATAGACGGTTCCGTCGACCTTCAGCGCCAGCCCGTGCGCATAGCCGAAGGCGACCCGAGACACGGCCGGAGGGAACGATGCCGGGGGTGCCGGCACGCGGTATCCGCTCGCCCAGAACGAGCCCGAACCATCGCGGTGCACCGCCGCCCAATTGGACGGGCCTCCGGAGAGGCTCACGACATCGGTCAATGCACGGATCGCACCGAAGCAGCCGGGGAACCCCTCGTCGCCCCACACCGACACGGTGCCATCTTCGTGGAGCGCCATCGCCCCCGGCCCCAGGGCAATATCACGCACGCCGGTCAGCCCGGCAGGGACGTTCGCTGAATACGAGTCACCCCACCCGCGAACCGGAGACCGAACCAATTCCGAAGTCTCCACGACTACAGTCACCTCGGTATATTCGTCCGTTCCCGTACCAACCGGGGGCGCTGCAGAGAACCGAATGCCCACGGGGTCATGGGCTTCGACCCCGAATGGCAGGGCGATATCGAAGAGATTGTTCTCTGGGCTATGATCCAGCGCCAGTGTTCCCGTTCCGTACATCCCGGCCCACCAGACATACAGGCCCGATGTTATTCCCCAGCCCTCGAGTGGCGGCGGCTTCTTGTAGCCGAACCAATAGTCCTGCCGGCCTCCGCGATGTAGCTTCAGGGCCAGGGGCCGGGTCGGCGAGGCGCCAGCGAGGTCGAAGCGGTAGATCCGGTACGTCCCGCTTTCAGTCACTTGGACCACGTTTGGGCCGGAGAGCCAGCCGAGCTGCTGTTTGTTGGCCACGTTGAAATCGCCCAAGCCGCCCCCCATCGAGTCGAACACGTCGCCATACTCGACAATCTCACCCTCTGCTGAGAACGGGCTGCCGTCCGAAGTCCGCCACAGGTTCGCATGCGAGAGCCCGTAGGAATGCCCGAGTTCGTGCGCCACCGTGCGTGCCTTCAGCCGCCCGTTGAGCCACATCCGCGATCCGCCCATGGGCGCCCAAGCGGCGGCCTCGTGGAAGTAGTTTCCGGCAATGGAGAGATCGGCCAACGAAGAACACGCCACGGCAATCACATCGTAGTTCGCCTCCGGGTAGAGCCCACCGGCTGCCGTCCGGGCATCGGCATGGAGAAATTCGTAGTCGGAAACCGCATAATACGCCGCGGGCTTCGGCATCCGGTAGATCTCCTTGGCCACCGTCGCGGCGATCGTGACCTTTCCATAGCTGCTGGCCGCGTAGAACGGGGCAACGCCGCCACTGCCCTCCAGCAGCGCGGCCCAATCGGCATCCGTCAACGCGTGATCGGAGTCGGAGTTCACCGGAGTCCCGGGGCGATCCGAGAAATCCACCCGGATGACCAGAATCCGCTTCAGACCCAACGTCCATGATGGCGGCAATGGCGCCTCGACTGACGGTGAACTCGGCGCCTCGCTCACCGCCACGGAAGGAACCTTCGGGCCCGCGGCATCTTCCGCGGCGACAAGCAGGGCCTCGAAGTCCATCGCGGTCTCCGAGTCGGCGGCCACCAGCGTTCGCCCATTGGCCGCCAACGCCAGCGTTGCCGGGGTGCCCGGCGCACTCGCGGAGGCAACCAAGCCGCCCGAGGTCGAAGCCAACAGCGGTGAGTCCGCGGCAACAATCTCGCCGGGTTCCAGCATCCGCACCGGACTGGCATGCAGCGCCATATGTCCGTCGAGGACAATCCCGTGCAGGGAAGCGCCCTCCTGGGTGAGCTGTGCATTTCGCCGCCCGTAGACATGCGCCTCATACCGCCGCCCATTCAGCCAGACACTCCGGCTCAGCCCCGCATTCACCCGCGGGCGCCGGCCCTCTGTCTCGTCCATCATCACCTCGTAGTCTCCGACGCCACCGACACGATCCTCCAGTTCCCCTGCGATAGCTGCGGGCATTTCAGCCCGCACCGCCGCGGGGACCGTAACCGCCAACGCCTTCTCGGGGTCCTGTCGAAGCAGATCACTAATCACCTTCCGCCGAGCTTGCGCCAGAACGAGCCCTTCGGCCTCGAGTTCCGTACGCGTCTCGCCGTCAGGCGCATTCCGATAGCGATCAGTCCATGTGCGAAAGGCGGCGAGTTCGGGCTGCTGGGTCGCGGCCCAGGCCGTGCCGTACCTCGTGCGAACAATCTCGGAGCTCGTCGTCGAGGCCGGGTGCACCCCAGGCACGTCGACCACGCTGCGGCGCCTTGCGTTCGCAGCACTGTTTTGGCGGAGGTCGGATGCTTTCGCGACTGCAGCCGCTGAATGGGCTTCGGCACTCGGGGGGGCCTCACGGGATGCGGTGGCATCATGCTCGTTACGGACAATCACGAATCCGGCGATCAGTGCACCGACAACGGTGAGTGCGGCCCAGCGGCTGCGAGGTTTCATGGGGGACGTGAGGGTTTGCTGGGTCACGGATCTGGATCTTTCCGATCTCCACCCAGGTGCTGGGACCCTAGAAGGCCACCATCGGCGCGCAAGGATTTGAGTTCGGATGCATTGGACAACGTTCCAACGGGTGAGAAGCCCGCAGCGTCATCCCAAAAAAGGCGCACCGCGGGGAGCGGTGCGCCTGGGGAGATTTCAGGTGAGGAACGGCCCCGACCCGGGCGGAAGCGAAGCGCTTCCGCTACGGGGAACTCGGCGCCCTCAGCCCAGCACGGCGACGATCTTCGAGTTGTGCCGGATCTTCTCGGTCGGGACGACTTCGCCCTCGATGGCCACGCCGTCGATCGTGAGGGACTTGATGCCCTTGCAGACGACGCTCGGGTTCTGCACCTCGATCTTCACGCGCGTGCCGCGGAAGGTGCGGGGCATCTTGAAGCCGGGCCACGCCGTCGGGATGCACGGGGCGATGCGCAGGCCCTCGATCTCCGGCCGCACGCCGAGCACCCAG
>JAEXPG010000232.1 GCA_023447015.1 Verrucomicrobiota bacterium | reverse complement strand
CATCTCTTCAAGGAGTACGGTCCGCACGTCGGCGAGCTGAAGACCCGCATCACCGGCACCCTCATCGCCACCGACCCCGGCATCGTCACCGCCTACGCGCTCGATGCGCTCGGCGAGCGCGGCAAGTTCTTCGTCAGCCCCGGCGACGACGTCTACGAGGGCATGATCGTCGGCGAGAATCCTCGCGCCGAGGACATGCCGATCAACCCGACCAAGGAGAAGCACCTCTCCAACGTCCGGTCGCAGGGCGAAGGCAAGGGCATCCAGCTCGCGCCCCCGATCCGGTTCTCCCTCGAGCGGGCGATCGAGTACATCGCCGCCGACGAGTACGTCGAGGCGACCCCGAAGTCGATCCGCCTGCGCAAGCGCATCCTCGACGCCAACAAGCGCAAGCGCGCCGCCAACCAGGTCTGACCCCCCCGTTCGTCTTCCCGCGAACGCCCGACTTGTCGACGAGTCGGGCGTTTGTTTTTCCCGGTGTCCACCGCAGCCTCCACGGCCGCGGGCGTTTTTGCGCGAAAAAGCGCCGGACCATCGTGCACACTCATTGACTCCCGCGGCTGCGGTTCCCTAACTTCGCCAGAATTCCCATGGCAACCGCAGGCCCCGACTCCTCCGCTTCCACCTCCAACATCCCCGGCCAGGCTGTCCGCGACGTCGTCATCCGCCTCGCGGGCAACTCCCAGGACGGCATTCAGGCCATCGGCGGCTTCCTCGCCCGGCTGGCCGGCCGCAGCGACCAGGAGGTCATGACGTTCATGACCATCCCGGCCACGATTTCCGGTGGTCCGTCGATCTTCCAGGTGCGCATGGGCAGCGGCGAGATCCTCTCCCCCGGCGACCGCTCCGACCTGCTCGTCGCCTTCTACCAGCACAGTTACGAGGCCCACCGCGCCCAGCTGCGCGACGGCGGTATCCTGCTCTACGATTCCGACCACGTTAAGCCCGACGAGACCGACAAGCGCGTGCGCGCCGTCGGCGTGCCGATCACCACCGCCACCGTCGAGGCCGTCGGAGGCAACGCCAAGGACAAGGGCAAGAACATCTTCGTGCTCGGGCTCCTCGCCCGCCTGTTCAATCTCAACGTCGAGAAGCTCAAGGGCATCATGCAGGAACGCTTCGGCAAGAAGTCCGAGGACGTCCTGCGCAACGCCCTCCAGACCTTCGACGCCGGCAACGCCTACGATCTCGGCGACGACATCCGCGCCGCCTTCGAGTTCGGCCCCGCCCGGTCCGACAAGGCCGCCAACGGCCGCCCGATCGTGACCATGGATGGCAACCAGGCCATCGTCATGGGCCTGATCACCGCCGGCGTGCGCTTCGGCGCCGCGTATCCGATCACCCCCGCCTCCAGCATCATGGAGGATCTCCGCGGTGCGCTCCCGAAGTACGGCGGCATGTACGTGCAGTGCGAGGACGAGATCGCCGCGATCGCCGTCGCCCTCGGGTTCTCCTACGCGGGCCACGTCGCCGTGACCAACACCTCCGGCCCGGGCATGTCGCTGAAGATGGAGGCCCTCGGCTGGGGCGTCATGGCCGAGATGCCGCTGGTCATCGTCAATGTCCAGCGCGGCGGCCCCAGCACCGGCCTGCCGACCATGGTTGAACAAAGCGATCTGCTCCAGGCCATCGGCGGCACCCATGGCGACGCGCCGCGCATCGTTCTCGCCCCGAACTCCGTGGGCGACTGCTTCTACGCCGCCTACGAGGCGGTCCAGCTCGCCAAGGAGTACTCGGTGCCGGTCATCGTCCTCTCCGACCAGGCGCTCTCGACCCGCATCGGCGCCTACCCGGAGCCCGACCTGAAGAAGCTCTACATCGAGCCCAAGCTCGAGCTGAAGCCGCGCGAGGGCCAGTACCTCGCCTACTCGCACAGCGAGCCGACCCACCACGTGCCGCCCGGCACCCCGATGCTCGGGGGCAAGTACCCGCTCGTGACCGGCCTCGAGCACGACGAGGCGGGACACCCCAACGCCAGCGCCCCCAACCACCAGAAGATGACCGCGCGTCGCCGCGAGAAGCTCAAGGCGCTCGCCGCCAAGCTCCCGGTGCCCGAGGTCTACGGCGATCAGGAGGGCGACGTCCTCCTCGTCGGCTGGGGCTCCACCTTCGGTCAGGTCCGCGAGGCCGCCAACGCCCTCCACGCCCAAGGCCGCAAGGTCGGGCACCTCCACCTCCGCCACATCAGCCCGCTGCCCGCCGGCATCGACAAGATCTTCGCCCGCTTCCGGCAGATCGACGTCGTCGAGATCAACGACGAAGGCCTCTACGGTTACGGCCAGCTCGCGAGCTACCTCCGCGGCATCTACGCCAACCCCGCGATCCGCAGCATCACCAAGACCGACGGCCTCACGTTCAAGGTGACGGAGATCCTCGCCGGCGTGGCCCGCCTCGACGCCACCGCCGCCCGCTGAGCGCACCTGGGAAACCCGAAACACCAAACCTGAAACCCGAAATCGTTTCCGCCATGTTCTCCCTCACCTGCCCGACCCCGGCCGCCGTCCCCGCCTCCGCCGTCAACAAGGCCACGCTCAAGGCCGACACCCCCACGTGGTGCCCGGGCTGCGGCGACTTCGCCGTCCTCGGCGCGTTCCAGCGGGTTCTCGAGAAGCTGCAGATCCCGCAGCACAACCTCGTCACCCTCGCCGGCATCGGCTGCTCCTC